>CBDTZA010000001.1:0-23252 GCA_965364785.1 uncultured Roseovarius sp.
GTGTTCTGTTTTTATGGCCGTTCTGCCCAGCGACAAAAACCGCAGGGTCGGCTCGAAACCAAGTTTCAACCGTGAAAATCAAATAGATTGATTTTATCTGCAGACCTGACCTTTTTGCGGCGATTCGCGGCGCTTTCAAAGGAAAGGTCGCTAGTTTGCACAAAAAACAGGCCGAGTTGGTCAAATATTCTTACCAGAATACTTGTCTTTGATCCCATAACCAGTAACATCGCGCAGGCGTGGCGGGCTGTTTTGCGTCGAATCGCCTGTGCGGTTCTATCTGCTCGCCATAAAAATGCGATTATTCGCAATTGAACGTAATGGGAGGAAACCATGACAGACAAGGCAAAATTGGACCGGCGATCGTTCCTGCAACGCGCGGCCTTTGCTGGTACCGCTGCGGCAGGCTCGCTGGCAGCACCGGCCGTATTGGCGCAAGCGCCGATCGTCCTTAAAATGCAAACATCCTGGGGCGCCGGCAACATCTGGCAAGAATTCGCACAGGATTATGCCGATCGCGTTGAAGCGATGGCCGGCGGCCGTCTGAAGATCGACGTTCTGCCCGCAGGTGCCGTTGTTGCGGCGTTCCAGGTTCTGGACGCGGTGAACGATGGTGTGCTGGATATGGCGCACTCTGTGCCGGTCTACTGGTACGGCAAAAACAAAGCTGCGTCGCTGTTCGGCACTGGCCCGGTTTTCGGCGGTTCGGCCACGACGATGCTGTCATGGTTCTATGAAGGCGGCGGTAAAGCGCTTTATGACGAGCTGACTCAAGACATCCTCGGGATGGACGTTGACGGCTATCTTGGCTTCCCGATGTTCGCACAGCCCTTTGGCTGGTTCAAAGAAGAAGTGAACACCGTAGAAGACCTGAACGGCTTTAAGTACCGTACCGTGGGTCTGGCGGCTGATCTTATGCAGTCCATGGGCATGTCGGTTGCACAGCTGCCCGGCGGCGAGATCGTTCCCGCGATGGAGCGTGGCGTGATCGACGCGTTCGAATTCAACAACCCGTCGTCGGATAAAGACTTTGGCGCGCATGATGTTGCCAAACACTATTATCTGTCGTCCTATCACCAGGCATCGGAAAGCTTTGAGTTCCTGTTCAACCGTCTGACGATGGAAGACCTTGATCCCGATCTGCGCGCGATCCTGAAATACGGTGTTGAAGCGGCATCGACGGCGAACACCGCCAAAGCGATGCGTCGTTATTCTTCGGACCTGAAATGGCTGCAAGAAGATGCCGGCGTTAATGTACACCGCACCTCGGAAAACATTCTTGCCGGTCAACTTAAGGCGTGGGACGAACTTATCCCGCAGCTTGAGGAAGATCCGTTCATGAAGAAAACCCTCGACAGCCAGCGTGCCTGGGTCGAGCAAGTCACCTATTACGAGCTCATGAACTCGCCGGATTACACGCTTGCGTATAACCACTACTTCCCCGGCAAACTGAAGATGTGATATCAGAATAGTATCTGACTTGACCAAGGCCCCGGCGACATACACGCCGGGGCCGTTTTTCAACTGAAAGGGGGCTCGTGTGATTAAGTTCATACGTTTTGCCGACAACCTGTCGGCCTGGTTTGGCAAATCGTTTGCCTGGCTCATCGTGTTGATGGCCGTCGGCACCGGATACGAAGTTGTCGTCCGCTATGTGTTTAACAATCCAACAGCTTGGGCGCTTGACGTGTCGTTCATCATGTATGGCACGCTGTTCATGATGGGGGGGGCCTATACCCTTTCGCGGGGCGGGCATGTGAGGGGCGACTTTCTCTATCGTCTGTGGCAGCCGCGCAATCAGGCAAAGATTGATTTCGTTCTCTATATCATCTTCTTCTTTCCGGGCGTTATCGCCCTGATTTTGGCAGGCTGGAAATACGCTGCACGGTCGTGGTCTTATGGCGAGGTATCCGTCAACAGCCCCGCAGGCGTGCCGATATATCAGTTCAAGACCGTGATCGCTGTTGCCGGTCTTTTGCTGTTCATTCAGGGCATCGCCCAGGTTTGCCGCTGCATTCACTGCATGCGCACCAATGAATGGATTCCTGCCGATGAAGACGTCTTTGAGACCGAAGACCTGCTGATGCAAAAGGCCTTTGATGCCGAAAAGGATGCACATCCATGACCGATCCCCAAATCGCCCTGATGATGCTGGGCCTGTTCATCATCTTCGTGTTTCTGGGCTTTCCGATTGCCTTTACGCTGATGGCCATGGGCATTGGCTTTGGCTATTACGCCTATTTTGATGCGCGCCGGATGTGGCGCAGCTTTGACCGAATGGCCGACGACACCGGCTGGCTTGATCAGACAGGCCTCTGGGTAGAGGGGTTATTCAATAACCGAATATTCGATTTGTTCGTGAACCAGACGTTCACGGTCATGTCGAATGAGGTTCTGACCGCCGTTCCTCTGTTCCTGTTCATGGGCTATATCGTTGAACGCGCCAACATCGTTGACCGGCTGTTTTCCACGCTGAATATCGCGGCCAAGAACATGCCCGGCTCGATGGGTGTTGCGGCGCTTATCACCTGTGCGCTGTTCGCCACCGCGACCGGCATCGTGGGCGCGGTTGTGACGCTTATGGGTCTGCTGGCGCTGCCGGCGATGCTTAAGGCGCGTTATGATCCGTCCTTCGCCAGTGGCATTATCTGCGCGGGCGGCACACTTGGTATTCTTATCCCGCCCTCGATCATGCTGATCGTTTATGCGGCCGCGTCGAACGTGTCGATTGTGCGGCTCTATGCAGCCGCCCTTTTGCCGGGCCTCACACTGGTGACGCTCTACCTGATCTACGTCATCGGTCGCGCCATCCTTCAACCCTCGGTCGCACCGCGCCCGACCGCCGAAGAAGTGCCCGACGTACCGAAGGCAAAACTGTTTCTGCTGATCCTGACCTCGCTTGTCCCGTTGGCCTTTCTTATCCTTGCTGTGCTTGGCTCGATCCTGTTTGGTCTTGCCACCCCAAGCGAGGCGGCCTCGATCGGTGCATTGGGCGGGATCTTCCTGGCCTTTGTCTATCGTGCGATGACATGGCAGCGGATGCGCGAAAGCGTCTATCTGACGGTACGGACGACGGCGATGGTGTGCTGGCTTTTTGTCGGCTCCTATACTTTCTCGGCCGTGTTCTCCTATCTGGGCGGCGAAGAGCTGATTTCACATTTCGTTCAGGGTCTGAACCTTAGCCCGCTGATGTTCCTGCTGCTTGCGCAGCTGATCATCTTCCTTCTGGGCTGGCCGCTCGAATGGTCCGAGATCATCATCATCTTTGTGCCGATCTTCCTGCCGCTGCTGGCGTTCTTCCAGATTGATCCGCTGTTCTTTGGTATTCTGGTCGCGCTCAATCTTCAGACCAGCTTTCTAACGCCACCAATGGCAATGTCGGCTTATTATCTGAAAGGCATCGCACCACCGGAAATCGAGCTGACGCAGATCTTCCGGGGTGTCATGCCCTTCCTGTTCTGTGTCTTCATAGCCATGGCGCTGTTGTACATCTTCCCGCAGATTGTCTTTTATCTGCCGGAGCTGATGTATGGCAAGTAACGCCGACATACTGATGCTGGACGCTTGCACCCTTCGCGAGCGTCTGGCAACCGGCGCGCTCAGCGCGCTGGAGGTGGTTGAGGCTTCGATTTCAAGGATCGAGGCCCGCGAGCCCGAGGTTCACGCCTGGGCGTGGTTTGATCCCGAATTTGCCCGCCATCAGGCGCGCCAACTTGATATCCACCGCCAGACCGGGCGCGCCATCGGTCCGCTGCATGGCCTGCCGGTGGCGTTGAAGGATATCATCGACACCGCCAAGATCCCGACCGAAAACGGCTGTGCGCTTGATAAGGGCCGGATGCCGATCAAAGACGCCTATATCGTCGAAAAGCTAAAGACGGCCGGCGCGATCATCATGGGCAAAACGGTCACAACCGAACTGGCTTTTATGCAGGCCGGGCCGACGCACAACCCGCATAACCTTGCGCATACGCCGGGCGGATCGTCGTCGGGCTCTGCTGCGGCGGTCGCCGATGGCATGGTGCCGCTGGCGGTTGGCACGCAAACCGGCGGGTCGGTCATCCGCCCGGCCTCGTATTGCGGGATCACCGGGTTCAAGCCCAGCTTTGGAGCGATCCCGCGCACAGGCGTGTTGATGCAATCCCCGACGCTTGACACGGTCGGCGTGTTCGCCCGCACCCCCGCCGATGCCGCGCTTATTGCGCAGGTTCTGTTTGGCTATGACGAGGCCGATCCGGCCACCCGGCCAGAACCGGCACCGCCTCTGCTTGAAATCGCGACCTCGGCGCCACCGATCAAGCCGATCTTTGCCTTTGTCAAACCGCCCGGCTGGGACGATGCCGACCCAGAGCTTCACGCCGCTTTTGGCGAACTGGCCGAAGCGCTTGGCGACCGGATGTTCGAGGTCAACTTGCCTGCGCCCTTTGCCGATGCCGCCGCGCTTCGTGAGCGGATCAACTTTGCCGAGATGGCGCGCTATTACTATAGCTATGGCAGCAAGGGGTCCGACAAACTTGGGCCCCTGACCCTAGAGGCGTTAGGCAAGGGCAACACCATTCTGGCGCGCGATTATCTTGCGGCGCTCGATTGGGGCGATGTGCTTTATGCCGGGCTTGATGAGATCTTTGATCGCTGCGATGCGATCATCTGCCCTGCCGCCATGGGCCCCGCGCCCGAGGGGCTTGAGGTCACCGGAAGCGCGATCTTCAACGGGCTTTGGACATTCGTCGGCGCACCGGCGGTGACCATTCCGGCTTTTACGGCCGAAAACGGGCTTCCGATGGGGATTCAGCTTGTCGCCGCGCGCGGCAATGACGGGCGGCTTTTACGTAATGCAAACTGGTTCCAAGGCTGGCTTACCGAGGCCGGCGCTTAACGAAAGGACAGACACATGAACAGATTCCTTGCCCTCTTCGCCTTTGCGGTTTTCGCAGGATTTCTTTACATTCTGGCAAGCAAGATCGGCTCGCTCGACCTTTGGATTGTGACACTTCTGACGGTTGGCCTTGCGGCCTATGACTTCATAACCTCCAGCAAGAACAAAAACTGATATGCCGGACAAGCCTGTTATCTGGATTCCGCGTCGCCTTTCTGATGCAACACTGGCCCGTGCCCGCCGCGATTATGAGGTCATCCTAAACGAGGATGACACCCCCGGCAGCGCCGAGGATATCATCGCGATGAGCGCCCGTGTCGATGGCATGATCCCCTGCCATTCCGAACATTTCAGCGCCAAGGTCGTGGCACAGCTTGATCCGCGCATGAAGATCGTTGCCAACCATTCGGTCGGGGTCGATCACTGTGACCTGCCCGCGCTTGAATCGCATGGCATTGTGGTGACCAACACGCCTGATGTTCTGTCGGATGCCACGGCCGAGATTGCCATGCTTTTGATGCTTGGCGCGGCGCGTCATGCGGTGGCCGGGGACCGGATCGTGCGCACTGGCGCCTGGGATAGCTGGTCACCGTCTTTCATGGTCGGCAAACAAGTCACCGGCGCGCATATCGGGATTGTCGGAATGGGCCGGGTCGGCAGGGCTTTCGCGCGCAAAGCGCGTGGGTTTGATATGGAAATCCATTATCATAACCGCTCACGCCTCTCACCCGAGGATGAGGCCGGCGCGATCTTTCACGCCGATATTGATAGCTTGCTTGAGGTGTCCGATTTCCTGTCGCTGCATTGCCCGGCGACGCCGGACACCCGGAAGTTCCTCAACGCAGATCGTCTGGCGCGCCTGCCCAAGGGTGCCGTCATCGTCAATACCGCGCGCGGCGCTCTGATTGACGAAGCGGCCTTGCTTGAGGCCCTCAATTCCGGGCATATCGCCGCCGCAGGGCTTGATTGCTTTGAGATTGAACCCGGCGGTAACCCGGCCTTTGCGGCGCATGACAATATCTTCATGCTGCCCCATATCGGCAGCGCCACCCGCGCCACGCGCGACGCGATGGGGTATCGGGCACTTGACAATCTTGATGCATTTTTCGCAGGCAAAGAGCCGGGTGACAGGCTGGTTTAAGGCGCCCCTCACACAACAGTGACAGATCCCCCATGGCCGTAACGGCCCAAATGTGGGAGCGTATTCAAAGGGTCGGGACATCCCGGCCCTTTTGTTGTGTCACTTGTGAGGGAAAGATTGCCCATGCGCCGACCTGTACTTCTTGCTCAAATTCTGGCGGGGGTTGTTTCCGTAGTCCTGCCTATATCCGCGGCTGCGGGTCAATCCTGTGGTGGGCCGAAAACGCCTTGTGAGACGGCGAGTGGCAGCTATCACATCGTGGTGCCCGACGGGCCGGGGCCGCATCCGGTCATGATGTTTCTGCATGGCGCGGGTGGTCAGGGCAGTAGCCTCGTGCGCCCCTCGGGCACCTCGAAACAGGCGGTCGAGCGCGGCTATGCCTATATCGCGCCCAATGGATTGATCCGACCGGGGCGCAACCGCCCGGGATGGTCGTTTCACCCCGATTTTCCCGGTCAGCGGGACGAGGCCGCGTTTCTGCAAGAGGTCATGAACGACGCCGCAACACGGTTCAAAATCGACCGCGATCACAGCATTCTGGCCGGGTTTTCCATTGGCGGATCGCTGGCAAGCTATATCGCCTGCGCCACGCCCGGTGCCTTTGGCGCCTATGCCCCGGTATCGGGCAGCTTTTGGCGGCCTCATCCTACGGGGTGGTGTGCCGGGCCGGTCCGGCTCTTGCATACCCACGGTTGGCGCGATCAGGTTGTGCCGCTTGAGGGGCGCCTTATCCGCCAGATTGCCGGGCGCGATTTTGCGCAGGGCGACGTGTTTCACGCCATGACACTTTGGCGCGCCGCCAATGGCTGTGACAATTACCGCGCTGATCGGTTTCAGACCGATGGCGATTTCTGGCGCCGGGTCTGGACGGATTGCGCGCCCGGCACGGCGCTAGAGCTTGCCTTGTTTGACGGCGGGCATGGCGTACCTGCGGGTTGGGGGGACATGGTGTTTGATTGGCTCGAAGGGCTGGAAAAGGCCACGCAGTAACGGCAAAAACAGACCCTATTCCGCCGCCATCGGGGGGCGGACCACCTCACAAAACAGCAAGCGATGCGAGCGTGCCAGTTTCAGGATCGGCGGCGTTTCAAGCATTTCCGGCGTCGCCATCACGTGGCGCAGCCCGCGCCGCGCACCAAGCCGCGCACCCGATATCATCGACAGAGGCACCGCCGCCACAAGACTAATCGCGATCGGCAACAGCCAGAGCGAGACCATGCCCGCCAGCATCCCAATGCCAAGCAAAACGCCACTCACGGTTTCAACCGCGTGGAACTTGAGCACGGTTGCCGGGCCATAGCTGCCGCCCTTGCGGGCCTGTGGAGACCATGTCGGCCGAATGCCGATCACCGTGCGCAACACCGCCACCAATTGTTGCACCATCATGATCGGGGCAAACAGGATCGACAGGGCGATCTCGGTTATCAGTGACAGCACAAACCTTGCCCCGCCCCCGAACCGCGCGATCCTGACATCGGTCAGGCCAAGCGCCACCGCGCCCATCACCTTGGGCGCAAGCAACATGCCATACATGAAAACGAGGATCAGAACCGAACTAACGCGGCTCATCTCTGGCCAAATCGGATAGAGCGGGTTTTCAGCCGAAAAATAGGTGATCACGCTATCAGGCCCGTTGCCCAAAAGTGCCCAGATCACCAAAAGCCCAAACCATGCCGGCGACAAAAGATAACTTATGGCGCCGTGCAGCAGGTGAAACCGCGACACAGCATGCAAACCGCGCGTGCCCAAGAGGCTAAGATGTTGCAGGTTGCCATGACACCAGCGCCGGTCGCGCAGGGCATAATCAATAAGCGTCGCGGGCGGTTCTTCATAACTTCCGCCGATTGAGGGTATGAACCGCACGGCCCATCCGGCCCGGCGCAAAAGCCCCGCTTCGACAAAGTCATGGCTCAGGATCAGGTTGCCCTTGCCCCAAAGCGACGGCATCCGCGGCAGGCCCGCACAATCGGCGAAGGCGCGGGTACGCAGGATCGCGTTGTGACCCCAGTAATTGCCCTCGGGTCCGGTCCAGCCGGCAAGGCCCTCGCTTAGAAGGGTGCCATAGACCGAGGCTGAGAATTGCTGCATCCGACCAAAAAGAGTGTCCGAGCCCACCACAAGCGGGGCCGATTGAATGAGACCAGCCGACGGATCGGCCGCCATTTCATCGCTGAGGCGGATCAACGCCTCGGCGCTCATCAGGCTATCGGCATCCAGAACCACCATTGCGCCGTAAGCGGCGCCCCAGTTTTCCAGCCATTGCGCGATATTGCCAACCTTGCGTTCGGTGTTTTGCACGCGCCTGCGATACCAGACCGCCGCCCCCGGCGGCAGCGCGGCGCGCAAGGTGGCAAAGGCGCGCTTTTCGGCCATGGCAATGGCGCCGTCCTGAGTGTCGCTCAGAATGAATAGGTCGAATTTATGCGCGGTTTTGGCATGATCCAACGCCATTACCATGGCGCAGGCATTGCCAAACACCTCTGCTGGATCCTCGTTATAGATCGGCACTAAAAGCGCCACACGCATCGGCGCAGGCGGCGTGCGCGCGCCCGTGCGTTTGCGCGTCATGTAACAACCAAGCCCAAGCGTCGCGGTGCCAAGCGCCAGCGCGATCCAGAAAAATGTCACCACCACCAGCGCCAAAAGCACCCATTCCAGCCACCACATGCCGCCAGTCGACAACCAATCAGCAAAGACCATGCCAAGCGCGCCAGTGGTGGCAATCGCGGGTAAAAAGACCGCCGCACGCCGCCACCAGATGCCCCGCACCGGCACCCAGCCGGGCGCACGCGGATCACGTTGCGCACGGCGCAGGCTTTGCACCGGGTGGGCCATCGGGCTTGGCGGCGGCATATGCGCCGAGCTGGGAAAGGCGGTCAGGCGGTCCATCGGTATAACCACACCTCGGTCACAGAGCGCCCCTGATAAAACAGTTGCGCGCGCAATTCTGCCGCCGTGACATCGCCTGGCTGAAAGGAAAACGCCAGCCGTGGGCCGCCAGTATCGGGGTTGCGCTGAAGCAGCCCCTCAGACAGCTCAAGCCGGTTCGAGCTGATGTGGATCACAAGATCCTCAAGGTTATCGGGAAGCGCCTCATGCGGGGCAAAATCAATCGCTACCACTTTTTTCTCGCCATGGGTAAAGCCCTTGCCGATCCGGGTGTTAAGAACCTGCGACACCGGATTTTTGGTCTCGATCTGATCAATCCATGTCATGTGATAGCTAAAGCTGTGTTCGCTTCCAGCCGCGAACGGATCACGCGGGCGCCAATAGGCAACGATATTGTCGTAAATCTCTTTGTCGGTCGGGATTTCCACAAGCGTGATCGCACCCCGGCCCCAGTCTTCGCCGGGCGTGATCCAGACGCTGGGCCGTTTGTGATAAAGCGCCTCGAGATCGGCGAAGTCGGAAAACCGCCGCTCGCGCTGTGCAAGGCCAAAGCCCTGGGGGTTTTCATCGACAAAGCTTGAAACCTGTACGTCGCGCGGGTTGGCCAAGGGCCGCCAGATCATCTCGCCCTGGCCATTCAGAATGCTGAGACCGTCGCTGTCATGCACAGCGGGGCGGAAATCATCAAACCGGTTGCGGTTGGTTTCGTCGAAAAAGAACATAGAGGTCAGCGGTGCGATCCCGACATTATCAAGCTCTTCCCGCGGGAACAGGGTGCAACTCACGTCAACATCGGTCGCCTTGCCGTTGGGGCGCAGGGCAAAGTGATAGATGCCAGTCACCGAGGGGCTTTCAAGCAGCGCATGTATGTTATGCGTCGTCGCGCCCATCGCGGGCCGTTCGATCCAAAACCGGGTGAAATCAGGAAATTCTTCGCCCTCGGGCGCGGCGGTGTTCACGGCAAGCCCACGCGCCGACAGCCCGTAAACCAGATCGCGCGCGATCACCCGGAAATAGCTGGCGCCCTGAAACACCGCGTATTCCTGAAAGATACCCGGTTTTTCAAGCTCGGCGCGCAGGCGGATCCCGGAATAACCAAGATGCCCGTCAAGCGGCAGGTCGGGCGCGGTATCGGTCTTGTCAAACAGGCTGTAATCGAATGGCAAAATGCGGGTCTGGCCATCTTCGACAAGGTTTACCTCGACCGTACTCGGGAAATAAAGGCCCGGATGAAACAGATCGACGCGCAGCGGATAATCGGTATCCGACCAGATCGCATCGCGGCTGCGAAACCAGATCGAGCGGTATTCGTCATAAGACATATCGCGCCAGGCCTGCGGCACGGTTGCACGCTTGGCATAGGGTTTGCCCGCGATGTCGCGGGCGAGGTCAAGCAGGCCCTGTTTGGAAAAGGTGGTCGTGGCCGTCTCATCGGCGCGGGCCATGACGGGGCTGAGCGCGAAGGCCGCAAGGGATTTCAAAAGGTCACGCCGGATCATTTCGCCACCCGCCACGGATGAGATTTGAACCATGAGACCGTATAGGCCACCGCGATCAGCGCGCCAAAGCCAATGAAATTCGCCAGCGTCATGTTCCAGGTGGTGCGACCACCCTCGACCTGATCCATCACAAAGCCAGACAGCCGTGCAAAGACCATCGAGAAGACAAAGACCGCAAGGGATTGCTGGCCGACCTTCAGGATCATCGCCAAAAGACCGCTCCAGAGCCGCGCGAGCAGTCCTTCGCCCTTGAGCTTAAGATGCGCGCCGCCATCGCCCGCCGCGACCCAGCAGAGATAGGCCAGCGCCAGGAAGTGCGCATATCGAAGAATGCCAAAGTCGGATTTGTTGAACAGCTCGCTATTGGCGATGCGCCAACTGCGCGCCCAGTCAAAGCCAAACTCTCGTATGCCGATGTTGGAGAACGGGATATTGGCGACCACTATGACCGCCGCCACGAGGATAAGCATCCGGTTTACCGGCGGTTTCGGAATCCAGCCGCGCATAAATGCAAAGCCGGTGAAAAAGATAAGTTGCCAGCCGAACGGGTTGAAAAACCACTTGCGATCCGACCATGGCTCGGCCGGAAATCCGAGATGCATATCGCTTAGCCCAAGCACCTCTAGCACCGAGCGTTGCGCGAAAAGCCAGACCAGTGCGATCACCGCCGCCAAGGCCCAGAGGTTGACGCGGCTTAACGCCATCACCACCGGCATCATCGCCAGAATCACCATATACATCGGCAGAATGTCGAAATAATTCGGCACGTAGGTCAGGGTGAAGATCCCCACCAGTTCTGGCCCCGGATTTTCAAAAAACTTCCACAGATTGAGCGACCCGATATAGGTCTTGTCGAAATTGCCGAAATGATCAATCGCGGCCAGCAATGTGGCGATGGTAAAGAACATGCAGATATGCGACCAGTAAACCTGCCAGACGCGGTGCCCCACACGCATCGTACCCAAGGACCAGCCCGCCCGGTCAAAGGTACGCCCAAAGGCGATGGCCGATGCCATGCCGGAACAGAACACGAAAATTTCGGTCGCGTCGGAAAAGCCCCAGCGGGCCGGAATCCAGCTTGTGAAGAAATTGCGCGGGGTATGGGCACACAGGATGATGAACATCGCGATCCCGCGAAAGAAATCCAGACGGATATCGCGGGTTGATGCCACGGGTGCGGCAACGGCCTGTTGTGGACGGCTATTGGTCATGGCCGGGTCGGCAACACTCGTCATGCGGTGTCGGCTCCTTTGTAGGAAATTAAGCGCTTACTCGGCCGGAAGGCGGCCTGCCTGATTCCAGTCGCCTTTGGACTCTGCAATAAGATCGAACCGGGCACTGGCATAGGCATCCAGACGACCGGCGCGCTGAGTCAGGCGTTCCTGCAAAATGACCTCTGCGTCGTCGAGAAATCCGCCACGGATCGCGGAATCGATTGTCAGGCGTTCAAACACGTCGCGTTGCGCATGGCTGCCGCCAACAAGTTGCATGGATCGTCTTGCCCGTCCAAGGTTAAGAAACGCGGTCTTGTAGTCCCCTTCCCCGAAGGCCTCAAGCCCTGTTGCAGCCGATAGGCCGGGTGTTGCCAGGCGCGCTTTCATCTCATCGGCGGTGGTGTTGCGGGCATCGCGTTGCAGCCGCCCCATCATGCGTTTGACCGCTTGGGTCCGGTCGCCCCCGATCAGCGCCATGAGGTAATGCAGATCGGCAAAGACAAGACAGGCATCTTCGGCCCGGCGCTCGGAAATATCGGCAAGCTCTTCCCAGCGGTCGCCGACATTGATGCCCTCAAGCTCCAGCCGCATCAAAAGCGCGCTGCCGTTGGAAATATCGCGGAAATCATCGGTTTTATCGTTGCGGATTTCGGTATCGTAAAGGTCGAACACCGCGTCGATTTCGCCCTGATCAAGATGCATCAGCGCCTTGTGCCACCACACGTGATAGCGAAAGTTGTTGCAATGCGCCCAGGCATGTTCGCGCCCGTCAAACCAGCTAAGCCCGGCGCGCGCGTTGCCGGTCATGTCAAACACATGCGCCACCGCATGCAGACCCCAGGCATCATCCGGCGACAGGCTTAGCCCAAGACGCCCGGCGGTTTCGGCGCGGCTATAGTCGCCGGTTTCCTCTAGGGTGAAGGCGTGACAGCCAAAGAGATAACCACGCGCCGGGTGTTTCGCATCATAGGTCGGCAGAACCGCCTCGACCGAGGCGCGCATGCCCTTGCCATCGCCCAGGATAAACCGGGTGGCGTGGCTGATCTTCATCGCCATCGCATCTTCGGGCCAACGGGCAAGGATCGCTTCCATCTCGTGGATCGCCTCGCTTGGCCGCCCCTCAAGCCATGCGCCAAGCCCGCGCACAAAACCCATTTCGCGCGCATTCGGCGTCACGCGTTCGGCCCCAGCCAGAGCCGCAGTATAGGCCTCTTGCGCGGTATCCATAAGCTCGCGCCGTCCGAGCATCAGGAAAAACATGCCCTTGACCGCATGGGCCATGGCGAAATCCGGGGCCTCTTTCAAAACCGCGCCAAGATATTCAGGCGTCTTCGCGCCATGGGCCAGAAATGCCAGCACCATCTTGTCCCATGCCTCGGCGGCAACGGGCGATGATACGGTCACTTCGTACCCAAATTGATCATTGCGCATGGCCCGATATCCTTTCGGCAGTAAATTCTTTAATCAGCTAGCCAGCTATTTAGCACGCCAGCAACAACCCGGCGACGAACCTCACCAATACGTTATCGAGTCTTTAACGAATGTGACGAGCAGCGGGCAGGTGTTCACGCGTAAGGTGGTGAAAAATCGGCGCAAACCCGCCTAGCGCGAGCAGTTTCAGCGGCGCATTGCCCGAAAATCACTCTGCAATGGCGGCTTTTGCAACACTTTCAAAAACACCGTCCAATTCCGCTGCCAAATCGCGCAATGCAGCGCCGCCCTCATCGAAATAGGGCGTAAAGACCACGGTTGGCGTGCGATAACTGAGGCTTGCGGTGCCATCGGCATCTTCGGTCACATACATGCGAATCGGTGCCTCGATGCCCGATGCCACGCTGGCGGCCAGCATCCGGCGGGCATAATCATTGCGATAGAGCCCGAAAATACGGTTGCCCGGAATTTCTTGCCCTTGCGCGCGCGCGCCATCCGACGCACTTGCCTGGGTAACAATTGCAATCGGGGCGGTTTTGACGGCATCGCGCACCGCCTCGACCAGATCGCCGTAGGATTTACCGGTGTCATGCACCACCCAGCCGTCGCGCGGCTCAAGCGCCTGTGCGCTGCCTGCGGCCAAACCAAGAATCGCCAAAATGCTCAGAAACCGTTGCATATCATAGCCCTCTCTTTCGCACCTATGGCTACTGCCGTGGGCTCCTCGCGGCAAATCACTATGGCGAGAGGGCGGGTTACAGCCCGCTCTTGATCCGTGCCAGAACAGCGTCCGTATCAGCCCCAAGGCCAGGCGGCGCGCTGCGATAGCTGACCGGCGTGCGCGAGAACTTGAGCGGGTTGCCCAACAGGCGTACCTCGCCCTTGGCGGTTTGGGGGGCAGGCAGAAAAACGGTCATGTCGCGCGCCTGTGCCTGATCGGATTCAAGCGCTTGTTCAATCGTGTTGACCGGTCCAACCGGCACCTTGCGAAGCTCTAGCCCCGCAATGACATGACTGGTGTCGCGTTCGGCAAGCGTCGCGGCGATCTGGCTGACCAAAAAGTCGCGATGGGTCAGGCGGGCGGTATTGGTGGCAAAGCGCGGATCACTGGCCCAATCGCCCTGACCCAGATAGTCGCAGAACCGCGCGAATTGGCTATCGTTGCCGACCGCGACAATGACATAGCCATCGCGCGTCCTGAACACCTGATAGGGCACGATATTGGGATGCGCATTGCCCGCCCTCAAAGGGGCGACGCCAGAGGTCAGGTAATTCAGTCCCTGATTGGCCAGCCAGGACATTGTCGCATCGACCAGGGCGATATCGATATGCTGCCCCTCGCCGGTGGCGTCGCGGTGACGCAGCGCCGACAGGATGCCGACCGTCGCATAAAGCCCGCAGACCACATCGGCCACGCCAACGCCAACCTTCATCGGCTCTTCGCCGGCCTCGCCGGTGATGCTCATAATGCCGCCAAACCCCTGCGCCATAAGGTCATAGCCGGGTTTATCGCGGTTCGGACCGGTCTGACCAAACCCGGAGATCGAGCAATAGACAAGCGCCGGATAGGCGGCGCAAAGCGTGTCGTGATCAAGCCCGTATTTCGTAAGACCGCCGGGTTTGAAATTCTCGATCACCACATCGGCGCGCGCCGCAAGATCATAAAGCGCCTTTTGCGCCGCAGGGTCGGTCAGGTCGAGCGCCACGGATTTCTTGTTGCGGTTCGAGGACATGAAATAGGCCGAAAGGTCGGTCGGCTTGCCTTTCGGATCAAGCGCAAAGGGCGGGCCCCATGTGCGCGTGTCATCGCCGCCGGGGCTTTCGATCTTGATCACCTCGGCGCCCAGATCACCCATCAGCTGGGTGCAGGTCGGCCCCGCCAGAATGCGGCTGAGGTCAAGAACAACAAGGCCGTCAAGCGGTCCGGGCATGGGATTTTCCTTAGATTCGGCCATCATATGACCCGCGATCAATCTCGGCGGCAATTACGGTGAAACTCTCGGCGGTTTGCGCATCTTGCAGCGCCGCGCGCAGCTCTGCCCGCGATGTGACGCGCACGCCATTGCCGCCAAAGGCCCGGCCAATCGCCGCAAAATCATGATGGCCGAAATCGACCGCCAGATTGACCATCTGCCGTTCGCGCTGTTTCTTTTCGATCAGCGACAGGCTTGCATCGACAAACACCACGAAAATCACCGGCAGTTTAAGCTCGGCCACGGTCGAAAGCTCGCCCGCCACCATCAGAAACCCCGCGTCGCCCGAAAAGCTTACGACGGGGCGGCCCGGCTCTGCGATCTTGGCCCCCATGGCGAGCGGCACGGCACAGCCCATGGTGCAGAGCGCGGTCGATTGCAAAAGCGCCTGCGGGGCATAAGAGGTCCACATTTGCGACAAGAGGATGCGATGCGCGCCACTGTCACAGGTGGCAATCGTGTCACGAGGAAGCACCGCGCGCGCCTCGGCAATCACGCCGGCCGCACCCCAATCATCATCCTGCGGAAAGGCGCGGGCCAGATCGGCGCGCACCGCTGCCGGTTCGCCGCCGGGCCATGTGGTGCGCGGCGCGACACCCTCGCAGAGCGCGCGCAGGCTGGCGCCGGAATCGCCGACGATATTCATCGTCGCCTGATGCATGTACTGGTGGTTTGGCACCGGTGCGATGTCGATCACGTTGACCTTGGCCGGATTCCAGATTTCGCGCCAGCCGGGGCGCATTTCAATCGGGTCATAGCCGACGCAGAGGATCAGATCGGCACGCTTGACCAGCGGCACCATGATGCCATCGGCCAGCGGCGACAGGCCCGCTCCGCCCATCGCCATGGCGTGGGTTTCGTCAATCAGGCCCTTGGCCTTGTAGCTTGTGATCACCGGAATGCCGTGTCGCTCGGCCAGTGCGGCAATATCGGGGCCAGCGCCTTCGTTCATGGCATCAAGGCCAACGATCATCACCGGACGTTCGGCATCGGCCAGCCAGCCGCGCGCACGGGTCAGCGCCTCGCCGGGGGCGGGCACCATCACCTCGGCCATCGGGCGGCGACGCAAGAGCGGCAGGGTCACGCGGGTATCGGCCACGCTAATCGGCACGTCGATATGCACCGGGCCGGGGCGCCCCTCTAGCGCGATGCCCATGGCCTTGTCGGCGATGATATCGGCGCCCTGCGCGGTCAGGCGAAAGGTGGCCTTGGTAATCGGGCGCAGAACCGCCTCGTGATCCAGAATTTGATGGGTATAGGTCAGCGCCTCATCGGCATCGACACAGCCCGAGAGCACGATAAGCGGCACGCGGTCCTGATGGGCATTGGCAATCGCGTTGACCCCGTTGAGGACCCCCGGCCCCAGTGTGGCAATAAGAATGCCCGGCGCACCGGTACGATGCCAGACCCCCTCGGCCATAAAGGCGGCGGCGTTTTCGTGCCGCGCCAGGACGCATTCTATCCCGGCGCGCGACAGCGCATCCATCACGGTCAGAACTTCGCCCCCCGGCATGCCGAACGCATGGCGACAGCCCGCCTCGTACAGGCGGCGCGCAAGGTAATCGGCGGCGCGATCGGCGGTCTGATTGGCATGTGTCACGGGGGCACTCCTTTGTCATCTGCGCCCACTTTCTGGCCGAGCAATGACCCAACCGCAAGCGCCTTTGGCGACAGTTTGATATGTGTTCGCTGGAATTCACCCACGCCGTGCTCAAATGCCGGGTTGAGGCAAGCCCGCAAAACGCTTAATCACAAGGTCAATTCATCTTCTAAGCTCATGCTTTTTCATCCGGGCGCAAGGACATCAAATGGCAAACCATCTCTATCAAAACGATCTGCCCGACGGGCTCGATCTTGGACCCGTTGTTGCAATCGACTGTGAGACCATGGGGCTTAACCCGCATCGTGACCGGCTTTGCGTGGTGCAATTATCTGGCGGCGACGGCAACGCCCATATGGTGCAGATCGCCAAAGGCCAGACCAGCGCGCCCAATCTTGCGAAGCTTCTGGAAAACCGCGACGTGCTTAAGCTGTTTCACTTTGGCCGGTTCGATATTGCCGCAATGTATAACGCCTTTGGCGCGCTCGCGGCGCCGGTCTATTGCACCAAGATCGCCAGCAAGCTGATCCGCACCTATACGGATCGGCATGGCCTTAAGTACCTGCTTCAGGAATTGCTGGATGTTGATATCTCAAAGCAACAGCAAACCTCGAACTGGGGTGCCGTCAAGCTAAGTGATGCCCAGCTGGAATATGCGGCTTCGGATGTACTTTATCTGCACCGGCTGCGCGAGACGCTGAATGCGCGGCTAGTGCGTGAAGAGCGCACGGACCTTGCGCAAAGCTGTTTTGATTTCCTGCCGACGCGCGCGCGGCTTGATCTTGCGGGATGGCCCGAGATCGACATCTTTGCCCACTAATGGCGCGGGCAGATAACACCTATTCGCGGGTCGTCGCATGGATGAAGATCATCCTGCCGGTGTCGGCGCTTGGGCTGTTATCCACGCTGTTTCTGCTCTCCCGTACCATCGACCCGACACAATCGGTGCCCATCGCCCAGATCGACCTTGAACAACGCGCGCAGGATATGGGCGCCACCAAGCCAAGCTTTGCCGGCGTGACCCAACAGGGCGACGAAATCCTCTTTACCGCAAATAGCGCCCGCCCCGAGCGTGACGCCCCCCAGACATTTTTGGCGGAGAATGTAAGGGCGCGGCTGGCGCTTGTTGCCGGGACCGTTGTTGATATCACCTCGGCGCAGGCGGAAATGAACCAGAGTGACCTGACGGCGACGCTTGACGGTGGGGTGCATATCGTCACCTCAACCGGCTATGTGGTGGATACAGATCGGCTTAGTGCACGGCTGGATGAGATCCATGTTGAAAGCCCAGGACCGGTCACTGCGGTCGGTGCGATCGGCACTTTCGATGCCGGGCGCATGCTTTTACACAACAACAGAGAGAGCAAGGCGGCGGAATTGCTTTTCACTGGGGGTGTTAGGCTGATATACCTGCCGGGTAACGCCAAGGAATGATGCAAGTGCCCAGAATATTGATGTTTGTGACCGGGCTGTTTTTGACGTGCCTGCCCATGATTGCCACAGCACAAGGCGCGCAGGTCGCCTTTGGCAGCACCCAACAGGATCGCGACCTGCCGGTTGAGGTCACCGCAGATAACCTTAACGTCAATCAGAATGACAGTACTGCGATCTTTACCGGAAATGTGGTGATTGGTCAGGGCGAAATGCGGCTTTCGGCGCCGCGGGTTCTTGTGGTTTACCTCAAGGATCAGTCCGGGATCGAAAGTCTGAATGCAACTGGCGGCGTGACCGTCGTCAGTGGTCAAGATGCTGCGGAGGCCGAGCGCGCCGATTACAATATCACCACCGGCATGATCGAAATGCGCGGCGATGTTCTTTTGGTGCAGGGCGACAATGCGATCACCGGCGAAACCATGTTTGTCGACACGAATGCAGGCACTGCGCGCGTCAGCGGGCGGGTCAAAACAATTCTCCAGCCACGGAGCAGACAATGAGCGCTCCGGCCCTTACCCTGGCTCCCGACAGCGGCGGCTTGCGGATCGAGAGCCTGCGCAAAAGCTATAAGAAGCGGGTTGTCATTCGCGATGTCTCGCTCTCGCTTAAACAGGGTGAGGTGGTTGCTCTTTTGGGCCCGAACGGGTCGGGCAAGACCACGACGTTTTATGCCATTGCCGGGCTGATCTATCCCGAAGGCGGGCATATTTTTATCGACGGACGTGATGTGACCAACCTGCCAATGTATCGCCGCGCCAAGCTTGGCATCGGCTATCTTCCGCAGGAAATGTCGATTTTTCGCGGGCTGTCGGTTGAAGATAACATAATGGCAATCCTCGATATTTCGGAGAGTGACCGCCATAAACGGCGCGAGCGGCTGGAAGAGCTGTTGTCGGAATTCTCGGTCGAACATCTGCGGCGCGCGCCTGCCCTTGCCCTCTCGGGCGGCGAACGCCGCCGGGTCGAGATAGCGCGCTGTCTGGCGGCGAAGCCCCGCTATCTTTTGCTGGATGAACCCTTCGCCGGTGTCGATCCGATTTCCGTTGGCGATATCCGCCATCTGGTGGCGGATCTGAAAAAGCGCGGTATTGGCGTTCTGATCACCGATCATAATGTACGCGAGACGCTAGAGATCGTTGACCGGGCCTATATTCTGCATGACGGCAAGGTTCTGATGTCCGGCACCCCCAAGGATGTGGTCGAGAATGAAAACGTGCGCCGGGTTTATCTGGGCGACAATTTCCGCATCTCTTAACGCCGGTCCTTTGCCGCCGAAACCCGACACATTCCCCTCAAATTGAATTGACAAGGCGGCTAGAAAGCGCGTCAATTGAACTATGACATGTGTTGAACTAGCGCTGTTCTCTGAATGGTCCCCGCGACAAGGGCCTGCTTTCGGACAATTTCAACATATGTCGATTATCAGCATCCCGAGCTAGCACAAAACTTGGCGCCTGCGCGCCGTGCTTCTCGTGGTTTGTCAAATAAAGGAGACAAGATGCGTTACCAAATCAGCGGACGGCAGATCGATATCGGCGAAGCTCTTCAGGTGCACGTGAAAGAGCAACTTGGGGCCGTCGTCGATAAATATACCGGGCGGCCGACCGATGCGAATGTATTCTTTTCCAAAACGGGCAGCGAATTCAAATGCGAAGCTATTGTGCATCTGTCCACCGGCCTGACGGCACAGGCCAACGGTAAGGCGCATGAAATCTACGCGGCATTTGATTCTTGTTGCGAAAAAATGGACAAGCAACTTCGCCGGTACAAGCGTCGTTTAAAGGACCACCACCGCGACCGTCCGCAGCCGGTTGAACTATTGGGTGCTTCCTCTTATATCCTCGCTTCAGATAGTGAAGAAACGGAATCAGAGCCTGAAAGCCTGCAGCCGATCATCGTCGCCGAGATGGAAACCAAAATTCCATCGCTTTCGGTTGGTGAAGCGGTCATGCAGATGGAGCTTGCAGGTGCCCCGGTTCTGATCTTTCGCAACGAGGGAAAAAAAGCGGTCAACGTCGTGTATCGCCGGGAAGATGGCAATATAGGCTGGATTGACCCGTAAATAAGGGCAACAGGCGACGACAAGCGCCTGTTTTGAACGGCAGAATTAATGGAAATACCTATGATCCTGAATCCTCAGGCCGTGCGCGCTCTGTCAGGTGTGACAAGCAAAAAGCGCCTCATGCAAGAGCTTGGCGCGATTGCGGAAACCGCTTATGGCGTTTCGCATTCCGCCGCTGTTGAGGCGCTTTTGGATCGCGAAAGCCTTGGCCCCACCGGTGTGGGCCATGGCGTCGCCCTTCCGCATGCCCGCCTTGAGGGGTTGGAACATGTGGTTGGTGTTCTGGTTGTGTTGGACAAACCGATTGATTTTGATTCTGTTGACCGCCAGCCGGTTGATCTTGCCTTTGCCCTTTTTGCCCCGATTGATGCAGGGGTTGAGCATCTCAAGGCGCTGGCGCTTGTGTCGCGCGCTCTGAGAGATACATCGCTTTGCGCCAAGTTGCGCGCGAATAGCGATCCAGTCACGCTTTATACGATTCTGACCGAGGCGCAGGCGGTTCAGGCCGCCTGATCCTCAGGACCAGGGGCCAAACCCAAAGGTCATGTAATCGCGCTGATAAACGTCGCGCGCCAGGGTCTCGATCTCATCATCGTAAATCTCGGACAGGTCAAACGGCGTATCCCCCGCCGCTTGTGGTGGCACGGGTGGCTTGGCGTAACCGACCTGACGCGCCAAAGCGGCAAGATAGCCTTTCATCTCGGTCTCACGGATGACCATGTCAGGTGATCCGAACTGTGCCATGCCCTCCAGAACAGAAGCCTGCGTGGCCCAATGCGCATCAACCCGGATTCCGGTCTGACCCGCAAGATTGGCCTTGAGAAAGGTCAAAAACGCAACGAACGCCTCGCGATGGGCGCGCCGGTCATAATCCTCACCCAGATCACCGCCGGGAAGCGGCAGTTTATGGAAATTACGCAAGGTCTTGCGGATATCCCGATAACAGCCCGGCCCCTTGATCAGGATCTTATCGCAGAACGCCGCATGCGCGCGCGCTACCGGATGGCGCAGAACGGTAAAGCGGCGATGCCCGGGTTTGCGCCGCATCCATTGCCGCAACGCCTTTTGATTTAACTTGGTTGGCAAAGTGTCGGGTGGCACACCATCAAGCGCCGACAGCCATTGCCGCACTTCGATCTCAGGGCCAGAGCGCACCGGCATATAAAGCAGCGCCGCTTTTGCCCCACTGACAAATCCCGGCACAGCGGCCCCGCGGCGCGGTTCAAAATTCGGGGTGCGCGTCAGGTTGAACGTATCCAGCCCGGTAAGCGCGCGTTCCATCTCGTCAAAATTGGAAACCTTGTCTTCAAGCGCGCTGGGGTTTTGCTTTTTCAGGGATTCATCCA
The DNA here is from genome assembly GCA_965364785.1 of uncultured Roseovarius sp. Classification (GTDB taxonomy): domain Bacteria; phylum Pseudomonadota; class Alphaproteobacteria; order Rhodobacterales; family Rhodobacteraceae; genus Roseovarius. Next base: position 21,466 of record CBDTZA010000001.1, read on the forward strand.
GCGCATCAAGCGACGCCGCACACCCCAGATAGCGCGCCAGCCCGTTCATGATCTCAAGACTTTGCAGGTCGTCATAGGCCAGATAAAAAGCGGTCTGCCCGCTTTCCTGTAGATGATTCAAAAGGAACACCTGAAATTCCTGAAGCCGCCCGACATGGCGTTCAAATTCCATGCCATCAAAGTCGATCTTGCTATCGCGGCGCCGTTTGACATTGGTCAGCTTCCATTGGCCCGTGGCCTGGGCAATTTTCCACGACACATAGCTATCGACCGGGTTTCGGGTCAGCACGATCTTGGCACAGCGCGGATCATTCAGAACGATATCCAGAACCCTGGGGTCGTGATCATGGAAAAACCGAAACCCGCCAATCCCGTCCGACTGGGTTTTTATCACCTCGATAAGTCGCCCCGGATCACCATCGCGCATCGCCTGCGTGACACCCAAGACTTCGGTTTTTTTAGGATAGGCGATGAAATGCGGATTGAACGCCTCGCCATGGCATTCAATGCCCTCAAACGCGTTCAGATTGCTTTCAAGAAAGTTTGATCCGGTGCGCATTTCTGCAAACACGACGAAATAGTCAAACGGGGCTGTCATCAATATTTACCGCACCAGATAAGGTTTGCGCTGGTTCTGCTGTGGTTCGTGCAGCCTGTGCTCGACCGGGAAATCACCCATAAGATAGGGGTGCATACCTTGATTTTTGAGGTTTTGAAGAAACTGGCCAAAGCCGCTTAGATCGGTCATGCGTGGCACCTCGGCCAGACCGCGCAGGTTTTGCTGACCGATTTCGTCGATGATCGTTTGCAGCGGCTCCATCGGGGCCTCGATGAACTCGGCCATGGTCCAGATCCGCACCCGCGCCTTGGTCCATTGCGAGCGCAGCACATCAAGGTGCTTGCTCTCGACCCGTTGCAACAGCGCTGCCTCGCGCCGGATGTCCGAGAAATTACTGTTGGATTTGAAAAGCGGCACGGCCCATGCGCCCGAAATCACCGAAATCTGGGCGTTCGGGTCTTTGGCGATTTCCCATTCGATCTTTTGCTTGTCGCTCGGGCCGAATTGAAAACACTGCCGTTCGCCGCGTGTGTTCCAGATCAGGCTGGCCAGAAACGCCCGCGGATTATAGTCGCGCAAGGCAGCACTGTCGCTCAGCGCGCCGTTCATCACCGTTTGCCCATCGGAAAACGCGGCCCGTTCCGGCGCAAAAAGATGCCCATGCACGCGCATGCCAGTCATCTTGGCCAACCATGGTTCGAAGTTTTCGAACAGATCGGAAAATCCTTCGAAAACGGAATATTGCGCACAGGTCAGGCCATTTTCCCGACCCGCTACCGGATACCGGCTTTGCATGTAAAGACCGGGTCGGCCGCGCGTGCGCCGCTCGACCGCTTTGGCGAAAATCCGGTCAATCTTGCCCGGGTTTGGCTCTGTCCGGTTCATCGCGCCTGCCTGATCAGTCAAAAACGCCTGATAGAGGCGATCGGCAAAGGGCCAGATCTTGCGCGCGACAAAACAATCCGAGCGGCGCAAAAGTTGCAGGTGGTCATCATAGAAAATATGCGGTTTGCCCTGATAGTCGAATTTCGACAGCGTCAGTGAGCGGCTTTCGATCTGGCGCGAATACTGCCGGACCAGCGTCTGAAAATAGCTTTCATCGGGAATCCAGACCTTGCTGAAATAGCGGTCATAGGTATCGCGCTCGGGGTCCTGAAGAATGGCCGACAGGGTTTGGCGCGTCAGACACCACCACTGGCTTCCCATATGGGGGACGATGCCGTTGGGA
>CBDTZA010000002.1:0-19854 GCA_965364785.1 uncultured Roseovarius sp.
CGGGCGCAGCTCGGCACGTGAAACCGCCGCGCGTGTCGCCGCCGGTGGCGTGGCGCGCGCGGCATTGGCGGCGCTGGTGCCCGGTCTTGAGATCAAGGGTTACATGGTCGCCATGGGCGAGATGGAAATCGACCGCACCCGCTTTGACTGGGATGCGATTGACGGCAACGATTTCTGGATTCCCGATGCCGATGCCGCCCCTGAATGGGAAAATTACCTGCAAAAGCTGCGCAAGGCGCATAACTCTGTTGGTGCCGTGGTCGAGGTGGTCGCGCGCGGCGTTCCCGCCGGTCTTGGCGCGCCAGTCTATGGCAAGCTTGATACAGATATTGCCGCCGCGATGATGTCGATCAATGCTGTCAAAGGCGTCGAGATCGGCGAAGGCATGGCCGCCGCGCGCCTGACCGGAACCGACAATGCCGATGAGATTTTCATGGGTGAGACCGGGCCGGAATACGGGTCAAACCATGCCGGCGGTATCCTTGGCGGCATTTCTACGGGGCAAGAGGTGGTGGTGCGCTTTGCGGTCAAACCGACCTCATCCATCCTGAGCCCGCGCCGCTCTATCCGCATTGATGGCACACCGATCGAGGTGGTGACCAAAGGGCGGCATGACCCTTGCGTCGGCATCCGCGCCGTTCCCGTGGGCGAGGCGATGATGGCCTGTGTGATCCTTGATCACCTGCTCTTGCATCGCGGCCAGGTTGGCGACGGGCCACGCGGCAAGATCGGCTAAAGCCACCGCCGTTTCTTCTGGCCACAAGTATCCCGGGGGGTCGTCATTGGCGCGCCATTGGTCCGAGCGACAATGGCGACGGGCTGGCCCCCAATGCTGCCTTACGGCAGGCGCTTTTGCCGCGAAAGCTGCACCGCCAGAATACCGCCCATGATCACCAGCACGCCAATCAGATCACCAAGCCGCAGCGCCTCGTTGAGCAGAGCGGCGGCGATGGCGACGCCAAAAAACGGGTTGAGAAAATGAAACGTGGCGGCCCGCGTTGCGCCAATACGCTCGACCAGCAGGAACCACACAAGCGTGGCGGCGAGGCCGGGGATAAGCGTGGTGTAGAGAAAAGCCACAACAAGCCGCGCACTCCATTCAACGACAAAGGGTTCGGTGGCAAGCCCAAGCGTGCCCACCAGAACCGAGCCGACAATCATCTGTAACCCGACAACCATCATGAAATTGCCGCCCGACGCCGCGCCGCGCACGGACAGGGTAGCAAAGGCCAGCGCAAAGACCGCAATCGCGCAGAGGCTGACACCGTAAAGGTCCATCCCCCCCTCAAGCCGTGCGCCCATGATGATCACCACACCGGCCAGCCCGGCAAACAGCCCGGCAATCCCCATCTTGCCAAGCCGCTCACCCAGGAACGCCCAGCTGATCAAGCCGACCAAAAGCGGCACGGTCGAGGCGATGATCGCGGCCAGTGACGCCTCGATGGTCTGCATGGCCACAAAGTTAAGCCCAAGATAAAGCGCGTTCTGGCAAATCCCGAAAACAATCGTTGCGCGCCATTGCGCCCGCGTAAGCCGCCAGGTCTGACCAAGGATCAGGGCAATCGTGATCCCGATCACGCCGGAAATCAAAAACCGCAGGCCAAGTGCGGTCAGCGGTGGCGCGGCGGCCACGATGATGCGCGCCGAGGTAAACGCACTTGACCACATAAGAGCAAAGGCAAGCCCCATGACGATCGCGCGAATATCCATCAGTCAACTCCGTAAATGAAAAGGGCCGCCCCAAGGCGACCCTTTTACGAAACTTGTACCAAGTGCAAGCAGGCTTTAGCCGTTCACGCTATCTTTCAGCGCTTTGGCGATGGTCATTTTCACAACCTTGTCGGCCTCTTTTTTCATTTGCTCGCCGGTGGCGGGGTTGCGCACCATACGCTCGGGGCGCTCGCGGCAATAGATTTTGCCAACGCCCGGAAGGGTCACGGCACCGCCTGCGGATACTTCTTTGGTGATGATAGCGATCACCGCATCCAGAGCGCCGTTGGCGGATTTCTTGTCACTTCCCATTTCATCAGCCAGAGCAGCGACGAGTTGGGTTTTGGTCATGGGTTTTGACATTTATGGTCTCCTTCAACTGCCCTACCTGTGGGCCTCATGGGCGTGATTTAACGCTATGATGTGATCAAACACAATGACTGGTGGGCAAAAGCAAGGCGTTTTAGCGCATTTTGTGCTGATTTTTGAAGTTTTCGACCCCTGCAAATGCCCCGCACCCCCGATATTCGGCGGATTGGTGCCAAACCGGCCCTAAATCTCGATCACCTTGCCCCAGCTTTCGGGGATATACCCCGGCCCGATTTTGTCGATTTGCCCGAGCCAGCGGGCCAGAACCTCAAAAAATTGCAGATAGGTTTCGCCAATCTGTGGCGTGAAACTATGCAGCGCCCAGACCAGCATCGCAAGCGCCACAAGGGGCAGGGCGAAAGATACGAACCGCGACAGGCCAAGCACAAGGGTCACGGCATATTCGGCGCCTTGGCTTTCATCGCGGCGGTCGATCAGGGTGACAAGCCGGGCGCGCACCATGGTCGGGGCCAATTCTGTCAGGCTGAGACAACTGAACCCGGCATGGATCAGGGTGGGCACAAGCGTGGAAAACATCATGGCGTATAGCCAGACATAATTCGCGCGCGGGGTATCGGACCATGCCGCGCCCGGTGCCGAAACGTGGCGCAGATCGTCAAACAGCGATTGAAGCGGAAAGACCTCGGCCCCGGCCAGCATGTTCATCGCGGCGATGGACAGGATCAAGGCCGCGCCCAAGCCCGGTAAAGAGGATTAGAGCGGCGACAATATCCAGCGCCCCGGTGACCCAGGGCATAATCCCCCCCTTGCGCAGGCCCAACCGCCAAAGGCCAAGGGTAACCCCATACGACAGAAAGTCGAACACACCGTTCACAAGCGGGAAGAGGCCAAGAAAGAGCAATATCCCAAGGCGCTGATCATTCAAGGTGGCTATCGGCAGCATAGCAGAGGTCAGCGCGAGGATGCCGAAAATCAGGCTGAACAGGCCGATATAGGCCAGCGCAGATCGCCCGCGCTGGATAAGACCTGCGGCTGCGCCTCCGAGTGCGCCTGCGAGTGCGCCTGCGACTGCGCCTGCGAGTGCGCCTGCGACTGCGACTGCGCCTGCGACTGCGCCTGCGAGTGCGCCTGCGATTAAGGGTAGCCAGCCCGAACGCTTTCGAATGAAACCGTTCGGGCTGGCTCTGGCCCATTTCTCAAGGCTGGGTGTCAGAAGCAATACTGTCAATGCGACCATAGTCGCGGCGGGTTGTCCCCAATGCTCCCATGCGGCCTTCGCCCAGAATGGCCCATTGCAGCAAAAGCAGGATCACCGGATATACGACCGCCCAGAGCAGGGCGAAATCAAGCAATGTCCAGCCGAACCACGCATAGGCGGTGCGCGTCGCTCGCGTCACATCAGGCGCATGAAAATCCGACCAATGCGATTTTTCGCTCTTCACAATTGGGCGGTGCCAGTTGGTGATGCGCCGCAAAAGCGGGATCATCAGCGCGCGATAGGGGCTTTGCGGCCTTTCCCCCGCCAGCCGTTTGCGCAGCGCGTTGCACCATTTGTCGTTGGCAAGATCGCGGTGGGCAAAGGCAAGGCTAAGGACGAGGCCGACGAACGGCCAGTCAAACCAAAGCGGTGTCACCTCGGTTTGCAATGCAACAAAGGCCAGACCGAATGCAAAGACAGAAATCACAATATCCATGGTCAAGCATAGACCGTGACGCGGAGAGGCCTGTCAATCGGTCCGGCGCAGTTACAGAAACGCTGTTTCCTCAAAGCTGCGAAGTTTTCGGCTGTGGATGCGTTCAAGGGGCATTTTGCGCAGAGATTCCATCGCGCGAATCCCGATCATCAGGTGGCGTGAGACCTGTGATTGATAGAATGCGCTTGCCATGCCGGGCAGTTTCAGCTCGCCCTGAAGGGGTTTGTCGCTGACGCAAAGCAGGGTGCCGTAGGGCACGCGAAAGCGAAAGCCGTTGGCGGCGATGGTGGCGCTTTCCATGTCCAGAGCGATGGCGCGGCTTTGGCTGAGGCGTTGCACCGGGCCGGATTGTTCGCGCAATTCCCAGTTGCGGTTATCGACGCTGGCCACCGTGCCCGTGCGCATGACGCTTTTGATATCGAACCCCTCAAGCTCGGTCTCTTTTTCCACCGCCTGTTCCAGAGCGATCTGGATCTCGGCCAGGGCCGGGATCGGTACCCAGGCGGGCAGGTCGGCGTCAAGCACGCGGTCTTCGCGCAAATAGGCATGCGCCAGAACGAAATCACCAAGCGATTGCGAATTGCGCAGCCCCGCACAATGGCCAACCATCACCCAGGCATGCGGACGCAGCACCGCAATATGGTCGGTGGCGGTTTTGGCATTGGATGGCCCCACCCCGATATTGACCAAGGTGATCCCCGACCCGTCGGCACGTTTAAGGTGATAGGTCGGCATCTGCGGCAGCCGTTCAGAGCTGGGCAACACCCCGTCGGGTGTGGTGATCTCGGCATTGCCGGTGCTGACAAAGGCGCAATACCCGCTTGCGGGATCGGCCAGCATCTTGCGCGCATAACTCTCGAATTCGGAAACATAAAACTGATAGTTGGTGAACAGAACATAGTTCTGAAAATGCTCGGGATCGGTGGCGGTGTAATGCGACAGCCGGGCCAGCGAATAATCCACCCGCTGGGCGGTAAAGGGCGCAAGCGGGGCGGCGCCGCCCGGCGCGGTCTGATGGGTGCCGTTGACGATGTGATCGTTGGTGGTCGACAGGTCCGGCACATCAAACATATCGCGCAGGGTGAAGTCTGCGGCGCCTTCCTGCGGGACGCTGATGCTGGCGTCATTGGCGACGGCAAAATGCACCGGCATCGACGTGTCCGACACAGTGATACAGACCGGCACGCCGTGATTGTCGATCAACAGACCGATCTGCTGTTCCAGATAGCTGCGAAACAGATCCGGCCGCGTGATCGTCGTGGCATAGGTGCCGGGCTTGGATACGTGACCAAAGCTAAGGCGGCTGTCGATCTTGGAAAAGGTCGTGGTGGTCAGCCGTATCTCTGGGTAAAACGCGCGAATGCGCTTCGTGGGGATATCGCCGCCAAGCGCCTTTGAAAACTCATGACAGAGAAACTGCGTTGCGGTGCGATAGAGCGCCTCAAGCCGATCAACCGCCGCGCGCGGATTGCTAAATTCCTCGGGTCCCGGCACCTCGGGCGAGGTAAGCGTGCCGGTCTGATCTGCCTGTGTCATCTATGATGTTCCAAATCGCCTGTTCGCGCGCACGTTGACATGGGCGCGGGCGTTGATCAAGCTATGGCCAGTGCCGCCACGAAACCCATCAGAACCGGAGACGCCTATGAGCCTTGCCAAGCTGCACCCCAACATGGACCACTGGGAAGAGCGCCTCGATCTGGCCGCTGCCTTTCGCTGGACCGCACGGCTTAACCTGCACGAGGCGGTTGCCAATCATTTCAGCCTTTCGATCAACGACGATGGCACGCGGTTCCTGATGAACCCGAACCAGATGCATTTTGCCCGGATCAAGGCCAGCGATCTTATTGTCGTCGATGCCAATGATCCCGAAACGCTGACCGGCCCCGATGCGCCCGACCCGACCGCCTGGGGCCTGCATGGCGGTTTACATCGCCATTGCGCCCACGCGCGCTGTGCGATGCATGTGCATTCGATCCACGCCACAGTTCTTGCCAGCCTTGCCGATAGCCGCCTGCCGCCGATTGATCAGAACTGTGCCACCTTCTTTAACCGCTATGTGATCGACGATGGCTATGGCGGCCTGGCGTTCGAGGATGAAGGCGAGCGGTGTGCCACCCTTCTGACCGACCCCAAGAGAAAGGTCATGATCATGGGCAATCATGGCGTCATGATTATCGGCGATAGCGTGGCCGACACCTTTAACCGGCTTTATTATTTCGAACGCGCCGCCGAGACCTATATCCGCGCCCTTCAGACCGGGCAAAAGCTTCGGGTGCTGCCCGATGACATCGCCGAGAAAACCGCGCAGGAACTAGAGGACTATCCCGGTCAGGCCGAGCGGCATCTTGATGAACTCAAGGCCATTCTCGACTCTGAGGGATCGGATTACGCCGCCTGATCCGCTAGCCTGCGCGCAGACCGGATTGCACCAAGAGGCCCTTGCGCTTGGCCTCGTAATAATAGCCGCGCGCATACCACATGATCGCGGCGTCGGGGTTGCCCTCTGCCACGATATAGGCCCCGCGCAGGTATTTGACACCGTATTTCAGGTTGGTTTCGCCGTCCAAAAGGTCGTTTGGTTTGCCGCGAAACCCCATGCCGCGCGCGGTCTGTGGCAGGATCTGCAAAAGGCCGTAATAGGGCCCGTTGCGCGCCCCGGGGCGGTGCGCACTTTCGCGGATCGCCAGCCGATGCACCAGCGATCGTGGCACCTCGTAAAGATCGGCGTATTTATTAATCAACCGGCGCAACTCTGGCGTCTCATTAGGGTAAAGCGGTGGCTCGGATGCAGCGTTGCGCGGGCGTGATCCCTTTTGGTCAGAACAGCCGACAACAGCGGCAGAGGCAATAAGCGCAAGCGCCAGACGGCGGGAATAGCGGGGCATGGGGTCTCCGGTTTGTTGTCGCAACCGGTCCAGTCTGACACTTATTTGGGGCGGCGCACCAGAGGGGGACAAAGCCACCGGCAAAACCCCGCCACCTTGCCAAACCGCATCGCTCGCGCCATGTAAGGACGATGGAAAAAACACTTCTTTCTTTCGGTCACGGGTATTCCGCGCGCGCGCTTGCGGCGCGGCTTGTGCCACAGGGCTGGACGGTCTACGGCACCACCCGCAAAGAGGCCAAGTTTGCCGCGCTTCAGGATGAGGGCGTCACGCCGGTCCTGTGGCCGGATGGCGACCTAAGCACGGCTTTTGAAACGGCGAGCCATCTGTTGATCTCCGCCGGGCCAGACGCGGATGGCGATCCGGTACTGAACCGCTTTCGCGATCAGATTGCGGATTTGGCGCCCCGGCTTGACTGGGCCGGGTATCTCTCAACCACCGGCGTTTATGGCGATCATCAGGGCGGATGGGTGGATGAGGCAACACTGCTGACCCCTTCCACCCGGCGCGGTCAAATGCGCGTGGATGCCGAGGGCGATTGGCGCTCTGTTCCGGCTCTGCCGCTGCATATCTTCCGGCTGGCAGGCATCTATGGCCCCGGCCGCGGTCCGTTTGAAAAGGTGCGCCAGGGCACCGCGCGGCGGATCGTGAAACCGGGACAGGTCTTTAGCCGGATTCATGTCGAGGATATCGCACAGGTGCTTGAGGCGTCGATCAGTCAGCCCAATCCGGGGGCGGTCTATAACCTTTGTGATGACGACCCGGCCCCGCCACAGGATGTGATCGGCTATGCCGCCGAACTCCTGGGCCTGCCGCTTCCGCCCGAGGTGGATTTCGACGTGGCCGACATGAGTCCAATGGCGCGCAGCTTTTACGCAGAATTAAAGCGCGTCAGCAATCAGCGGATCAAGGATGAGCTTGGCGTAAACCTGATCTACTCCGATTATCGCAGGGGTCTTGAGGCGCTGCTTCGGATTGGCGGATAGCGGATCTTGGGGCGCTGCCCCTCTTGGCCTTCGGCCAATTCTTCCCGGAGTATTTATGGAATGATGAAAGTGACAGATGGGCTTTCACTGTTCCAAAAACACTCGCGCCGCAGGCGTCGGGGCTTGCGTCAAGAGATGCCGTTCAGGGGCGCCTGCCGATGGTTGTGGTTATGCAATACCCCGGCGCATAGCAAAGCCGGACCGAGGTAACCGACGTGTTGTGATCCCATGTGGCTCGCTCCACCACAAAGAGCGGCGCACCGGGAGTGGTGTGCAACAACTCTGCCTCGGCCTCATCGGCGGCCTCATCGGCGGCCTGCGCGGTAAAGCGGATGTCACCATGGGTATAGGGCACCTTGGAAAGGAGCCACTCATTGGCGCTGAGGCTGTCAAAGCTTTGCGCGGCTGCGTTGGGGGCGGTGGTAAGATTGATCCAGCGGCCCTCGAACACAAAGGGTTTGCCATCCGTAGATGCAGCGCCATGACATGCAGACAGTCACAAGGGTGCAGCAGGCCAAGCGCCGCCTGTACCGCAACGGGTGGTGGGGCGACGCTTCGGGTCAGGCGGCGATAGGTATAGGCCTGCCCCTGTGCGGCGATTTCCTGACGGATGACGGTGATATCGACGGTGGCGTGGCTGACCGGGTGCAGGGCGACGCGCGTGCCTGCCTTGCGGCGCCGTTCCAGTATCCCGGCCTCGGCCAGAGCGCGCAGCGCGCGGTTCACTGTGGCGCGGGCACAGCCGAATTCGATCGCAAGATCGGCCTCGTTCGGGATCACGCTGCCGGGGGTCCAATCGCGGGCATGGATGCGACGCAGGACTTTGTCCTGAATGGCCTGCCAGCCGTTGAATTGCGGCTGACTCATAGCGCGCCACGAAGCGGCCTCATCGCCTTGACATAGGCGGCCGTGATGGTGTCGCGCACCATATGATCATCCCCTGCGCAGACCCAGCAATCGAGGCATTTATAGCCGCTCTGATCGATCAGGTCGACATGGCGGTCATCCAGCGCCATGAGATCGGCCAGTTGTCCGGGTGCGATCTGGCCTGAGGGGCGACCGGCGGCCTGTGCGCCGCCAGCGACCACAGCACCAAACAACCGACGACCGGTCGGGGCCTCTGCCGTTGCCAGAGCTGCGCGGGACTTGTCGCGCAGGCGTTGCGAGTATTCCAGCGTGCGCAGCTCTTCCGACAGCGCGATACGGATATTTGAATCCGACCCCACCGCGATACGCCCGCCCTGTCAAGCCAACGCACCCCATCGAACGTGCCATCCCCAAGGCTTGATTCCGTGATCGGGCAGAGCCCCGCAACAGCCCCGGTTTGCGCCAGAGCGAGCGTTTTATGGGGCTGCATCTGGGGGCAATGGATAAGGCACCATTGATCGGTGATGTCGGCATGATCCAACAGCCACTCAACCGGGCGCGCGCCATAGGCGGCCTGCACCTCGTCGACCTCGGCCAATTGCTCGGCCAGATGCATGTGGATGGGTCCGCCTGACGCCGGGCGGTAAGCCCGCGTTTATCGACGCCGCCGAATTGATACTGTACCGGCAGCAGCGATGACGCGCTCGGCCATCTCGGAGAGGCTGTCATAGGGCACGCCGCCGGGTTGATGGTGAAGATAGTGAAATTCCATATTCGTGGCATATCCCGCTTCGGGCATTTCCATCTGCACAAGGGCCGCGATTGCCTCGACCTGATCAGGTGTCAGGATGTCGAGAAAGCGATACATCAGCTTGCGCCAGATCCAGAAGGTATCACGCGGATTGGGGCTGCGCGCCTCGGTCAGCCCGGCCATGGCGCGTTGAAATGCGTGGCTATGGGCATTGGCGGGCGCGGGCAACAGGATGCCGATGCGATGACCCGTCGGTGGGGCTATTCGGCATCACGCTTGCGATCTGGCCCGCGCCGTCGATCTCGATCAGAACATCGCGCGCCCAGCCATTGGGCAACAGCGCCTGAGGCCCCCAGATCTGTGTCATCGCATGATCCCGTTTTGACAGATTATTATGTATATACATAATTGCATCATACGACTCTCTAATCAAGAAGGTCTTTGCAATGATTTTATGAAATGTGGTGCTGGCGACGATGTTGGGCGACGCGCCTTACGGGCTTATTGAGCGCGGCGTCGTTTTACTGCGCGGGACCGGATTGTCTGGGCCGGGCCAGAGGCCGATTTGCCCAAAACCTATGACGGGCCAGAGCAGGATCTTGAAGGGCGGCTTATCACGCCTGCGCTGATTGATTGCCACACCCATATCGTGCATGGCGGTGCCCGCGCGGGCGAATCTGAAATGCGCCTGAACGGGGCCAGCTATGCCGAGGTGGCGCGCGCAGGCGGCGGGATTGTCTCAACCGTCAAGGTGGCGCGGGCGGCGTCAGAGCAAGAGTTGCTGACCGGCGCGCTGCGGTTTGCCGATGCCCTGATCGCCGAAGGTACCTGCACCATCTAGGTGAAATCCGGCTATGGGCTCGACATCGAAACCGAGCTTAAAATGCTGCGCGTGGCCCGTGCGGTTGAGCGCGTGCGCCCGGTTTGGGTGAAGACCACCTTCCTTGGGGCGCATGCCGGGGGGCTGGTCAATGCGGTTGACGGATTTTGCGAAGGCATCGCTTTTTCGCCCGAGCAGCTTGAGCCGGTTTTCAGGGCGGCGCGCGCGCTGGGCCTTCCGGTCAAACTTCATGCCGAACAGCTTAGCAATATCGGCGGCACGCAAGTGGCCGCGCGCTGGCCGCGGCGGGTAGCGTGGCGGTGATTTTTCCGGGGGCGTTCTACACCCTGCGCGAGACGCAAAAACCGCCCATCGCGGCCTTTCGCGAGCATGGCGTGCCGATGGCCACTGATTGCAATCCTGGCCCGTCGCCGATGGCGTCGCTTTTGCTGGCAATGAATATGGGCTGGACCCTGTTTCGGATGACCCCTGAAGAGGCGCTGGCGGGTGTTACCCGCCATGCCGCCCGCGCGCTTGGCCTGACGGATTGCGGTGTGATCGCGCCGGGGATGCGCGCCGATCTGGCGATCTGGGATGTGAGCCAACCGGCAGAGCTGGCCTATCGTATCGGGTTCAACCCGCTTTACCGGCGGATTTTCGGGAGTGAGATATGAGTGACGTTCTGACACCGGGCGCGGTGCGTCTTGCCACGCTAGAGGCGATCTGGCGCGAGGCGCGCGCAGTGCGCTTGAACCGGTCGGTTTAGCCTGCGGTCGAGGCCGCCGCGGCGCTGGTGGCTGAGGTCAGCGGTGCCGCGATTGACCTTTTACGCCGCGCCGGTGAGGTGTTTGAAATCGAGGCCAATGCCGTGACAGACAATACGATTGTTCTGGTGGATAGAGCCACCCCGAGGGCGGCATGATCGTCTCGGGGGGCAATTTTCATGCCGAGTCGGTGGGCTTTGCCGCCGATCAGATCGCCATGGCCATATCCGAGATTGGCGCGATTGCGCAGCGGCGCGTGGCACTGATGGTGAACCCGACACTTAGCTTCGATCTATCGCCTTTTCTCACGCCCGAGCCGGGGTTGAATTTAGGGTTGATGATTGCCGAGGTGACGACCGCCGCGCTGATGAGTGAGAACAACCATCTGGCCAATCCCTGCACCACGGATTCAACGCCGACCTCTGCCAATCAAGAGGATCACGTCAGCATGGCCGCCCATGCCGCGCGGCGTCTGGCGCGGATGAACACGAAATTCAGTCACATTCTGGGTCTCGAGGCGATTTGTGGCGCGCAGGGCATTGGTTTTCGCGCGCCCTTGCAGACAAACGCGCCGTTGCAAGCGGCGGGCGATCTGGTGCGTGAGGGGGATCTTGTCGCGGCATCACGGCTTGAGTTGGTCCTATGAGGATCGCGTGGCGGTTTGAGTATTTTTGGGCGTTATTATACTTGACGTACCCACTCCAAACCCCTATATATAAGGGACAAGGAGAAATACAATGTCTGTTCTGTCCCGCCCCGAGTTTCACGACGAAGCAAAAGCCTACGAATATGTAGAGGCTCGTATCTGGGCGGACGGTCCGGTATGCCCTCATTGTGGCGGTGTGGAACGCATTGGTAAGATGGGCGGCAAGTCTACCCGCATAGGCACCTACAAGTGCTACCAGTGCCGCAAACCCTTCACTGTGAAGGTTGGCACCATCTTTGAAAGCAGCCACGTTCCCATGAATATTTGGCTGCAAGCTATTTACCTGATGTGCGCCAGAAAGAAGGGCATTAGCAGCAACCAATTGCACCGCACCCTTGGTGTGACCCTGAAAACTGCTTGGTTCATGTCTCACCGCATTCGTGAGGCCATGCGCACCGATGGCGCAATGGATTTCGGGTCTGGCGGCGGCGTAGTTGAAGTAGACGAAACCTTTATCGGCATTCAGTTCAAGAAAACCAAAACCGCCCGTGGCGGCTCGCACAAGAATAAACTTCTGACTCTCGTGGATCGCACTACTGGCCGAGCCAAGTCTGTTGTGGTCAAAGACCTTAAGAAGTCCACCCTGTACCCGATCCTGCGCGAGAACATTGCCCGTGAGGCCACTGTCTACACCGATGAGGCGCAATACTATAAGCGCCTTGGACCTGAATTCGCACACCACGATTTCACCACACACGGTGCGGGTGAATATGTGCGTGGCGACGTTCACACCAATACCGTTGAGGGCTATTTCAGAATCTTTAAGCGCGGGATGCGCGGTGTCTACCAACACTGCAACAAAAAGCATCTTCACCGCTATGCCGCTGAGTTTGAATTCCGCTATAACAACCGCATTTCCAATGGCTCCAATGATCGGGCTAGAGCCGACATTGCGTTGACTGGAATCGTTGGTAAGCGTCTTACTTATCAAACGGCTGGTGCATGATGGCAAAAAAGCAAAACAAGGAAAGCCCCGAGGAGCAGTTCCGAAGGTTCCAAGAAACCGTTCAGGAAATGGTGGACGATGGCGAACTAAACCCCACCGAGGCCGATGAAAAGTTTGATCGGGCGATGGACAAGATTGTTCAATCATCGCAACAGTCTAGCGATTGATCGCTTGCGATCCTTGATCCAGTCCCTAATGCCGCCGCGAAAATTTAGCCACTTGGTGCCATAGGGCGGCAAAAAACCTGCCGCTTTGCCAGCTACGAGTGCTGCGCGAACCTTATGCCATTCACCCTTGCTCTGCATCCGATCAAGGCCCGGCAACTGTTCAAATTCGGCACGCCATGCTTCTAAATGAGTATCGTCCAAATGCGCCCTAACGTGTTCAGTGCGCAAGAGGTTGATCAAAGCTTGGTCAGATAGACTCCCTTCGTCTTCCCTTCTGACGTGCCAAGCAAGAAAATCAGCGGCTTGCAGTGGTAGCAAGTTCTGATCGCTCTCGAAAGTTGGAAGGCCAGAAATCAAATCTTTCGCACCCCCTGAAAGTTGCGACCTAATGTAATCAAAAAACAAAGCAATATCGGTATCAACGCCATTCTGTTCATCAAAAAAGAATTTCACTGGATGAACTGCCCCTCGGCTCTCCAAGAACCTGGTGACGGTAGCAAGTATGCCATGCACACAATAGAAATGCGGGTTCAGGCCGCGTGGTGCAAAATGTGCAAGAGTATCTCGGTATGTACGGCAACTAACAGAGAACTCGAAAGAAAGCGGATCAAAGTGTCGCACGATAAAGGCAAGGCGGCTCAACTTTGCATCCCTAGCATCGGGATGCCACCCCCTAAACTCACCCTGCAAAGCCTGAGCCTGCGACATCTTCAAGTAAGCTATTGCCGGTTTTTCATCCAAGCATTCTTGCCAAGCGTCAACGAACAGCGCCCACTTCTCCGCACTGTTTAAGTATCCGGCAATGAAGAGCCTCTCCTCGCCAATATTGGACCGAGAGTCGTCAAAATATGCTTCGAAGAAGGCCAATGGCTTTTTCGCCCTAACGTGAGGGGAATATCCATTGACCAGACCCCAAATGTTGCTGGACGGAGAATTTCCCCAATGGTGATTAAGTATACCCCTCATATCACATCACCCAATGGGTACGCAAAGTATAATAACACCTATTTTTGGAACGATGAAAGCAGGGGGCGGTGATGAAACCGGTTGAGGTGGTGCAAGGGGACAGCCCGGTTATTCTTGGGTTACCGCATACGGGAACGTATGTTTCAACGTATGTTTCGGTGGATATTCGGGCGAGGCTCAATGATCTGGGGCGTGGGCCGTCCGATGCCGATTGGAATATTCACAAGCTATACGCCGGGCTTTTGCCGGGTGTTACCACCGTGCGCGCCACGTTTCATCGCTATGTGATTGATGCCAATCGCGATCCATCGGGGGCAAGCCTTTATCCGGGACAAAACACCACCGGGCTTGTCCCGATGACGGATTTTGACGGCCATGACATCTGGCATGTGCCGCCCTCTGGCGGCGAGGTCGAGCATCGCCGCCAGATGTTCCATGCGCCCTATCACGCCGCATTGGAGGCCGAGATGGCGCGGGCAAAGACGATCCACAGTATGGTGGTGCTATATGATTGCCATTCAATCAGGTCGCGCATTCCGTTTCTGTTTAAGGGCACATTGCCCGATTTCAACATCGGCACCAATGGCAGAACCACCTGTGCGCCGGTCATCACTGAGGCGGTAGAGGCCGTCTGTGCGGCGGTGGCTGGGTTTAAAGCGGTCACCGATGGCCGCTTTAAGGGCGGCTGGACAACGCGGCATTACGGGCGGCCCGGCGAGGGCTATCACGCCATCCAGATGGAGTTGGCGCAATCCGCCTATATGGAGGAAAGCCCGCCCTGGCCCTATCTGCATGGCCGCGCTGACCGGCTCCGCCCCTATCTCAAATCCATTTTGTGCGACATCGGCCGGCTGGCCCGGCAAGGAGATCTGACATGAGCAATCCGCGTCACAACGCCCGCGATATCTATCCCGCGACCGGCAGTGAGATTACCGCCAAATCCAGGCTGACCGAGGCACCGATGCGGATGCTGATGAACAACCTGCACCCGGATGTGGCCGAGAACCCGCATGACTTGGTTGTCTATGGCGGTATTGGGCGCGCCGCGCGCGCATGGGCCGATTTTGACGCCATCGTCGTGAGCCTGAAAGTGCTGGAGGATGACGAAACCCTGTTGGTGCAAGGCGGGCGAGGCCAGGAGTGTCGTCCTTATCTGCCGCAAGGCTGGTCCGTGGGCGAATGGTGCGCCAAACAGGAAAGCGACCCCAAGGCGGTTGAAAAGGCCGCGCGCGCCAGCATGCGCGTGCAGGTTCAGGCGATGGTCGATTTCTGGAACGCGGGCGTGCCCACGCTGGATTACGGCAACAACATCCGGCAGGTCGCGCTTGAGGAAGGGCTGGAGAATGCCTTTGCCTTTCCCGGTTTTGTGCCTGCCTATATCCGCCCGCTGTTTTGCAAGGGGATCGGGCCGTTTCGCTGGTGTGCGCTGTCGGGTGATCCAGAGGATATCTACAAGACTGATGCCAAGGTGAAAGAGTTGATTGACGGTCCGCATTTGCACAATTGGACTGATAGGGCGCGCGAGCGGATTGCGTTTCAGGGCCTGCCCGCGCGGATTTGCTGGGTCGGGCTTGGGGTGCGTCACAAGCTTGGCCTGGCGTTCAACGAGATGGTGCGCAGCGGCGAGCTTAACGCGCCGGTGGTGATTGGCCGTGACCACCTTGACAGCGGCTCGGTCGCAAGCCCGAACCGGGAAACCGAAGCGATGAAAGACGGCAGCGATGCGGTATCGGACTGGCCACTTTTGAATGCGCTGCTGAATTGCGCAAGCGGGGCTACATGGGTTAGTCTGCATCACGGTGGCGGTGTCGGTATGGGCTTTTCACAACATTCAGGGATGGTAATTTGCTGTGATGGGTCCGAAGATGCGGATCGCCGGATCGCCAATGTTTTGTGGAACGATCCGGCGACCGGCGTGATGCGCCATGCCGACGCCGGTTATGACATCGCGCTCGCGCGCGCGCGACCACGGTTTGAACCTACCAGGGATATTGAAATGACAATTGATAAGACAGAACACGATGACACAATAAACGTTGAACGATTTGTTGACGCCCAGAACCAGATTTGGCCGCAGCCTCTGAACGAAGTGCTTAACGGTAAAAAGCGCAGCCATTGGGCATGGTTCGTTCTGCCGCAGGTGCGCGGGCTTGGCCAGTCGAGATTTGCAATCCTTTACAGCATCAAGGATCTGGACGAGGCCAAAGCCTATCTTGCCCATCCGGTGCTTGGCCCGCGTCTTATCGAAATCAACGAGGCGATGATGGGGCTTGAGGCGGTCACCGCCGAGCGGGTTTTGGGCGGCATTGATGCGCTCAAGCTGCAATCCTGTGCGACGCTGTTTGAGGCGGCAGGCGGGGATGATGTCTTTGCGCGGGTGTTGGGCAAGTATTTCTTGAATCAGCGTTGCCCGGAAACGCTTGGTTACCTCAAAGAGCCGGCGGTGATGGAAGACCCGTCAGAGACCGCATAGATCGGGGCGAAACCGGCAACTGCCGTGTTGACAGGGGCGCCGACGCTGCCGCACCATTCAGACGGGGCCACCCTTGGCCCCCCACCCTGATGTCGGAGAGCGCATGAGCCCCTATCACCGCCCTGCCACCTTGCAAGAGGCGCTTGTCCTTTTGGCCAATCCGGGGCTGTGCATCGTGGCGGGCTGTACCGATCTGTTCCCGGCGACGGGCGCGCGCGCCCTTAGTGGTCCGGTGCTTGATATCACCGCAATTGCGGCCCTGCGCGGGATTGCGCCCGACGGCGATCATATCCGGCTGGGCGCGACGACGACATGGGCCGATATCCTGCGCGCCGATCTGCCGGGGGGGGTTGACATGCTCAAGCAGGCCGCGCGCGAGGTGGGGTCGGCGCAGATCCAGACTGCGGGCACGCTGGCGGGCAATGTCTGTAACGCTTCGCCCGCTGCCGACGGTGTGCCCTGTCTTCTTGCGCTCGGTGCCGAGGTCGAGATTGCCTCATTTAGCGGCACGCGCCGGGTGCCGCTTGACGCGTTCATCACCGGGGTGCGCCAGACCGCTTTGCACCCCGGTGAGATGGTGACGGCAATCCTGATCCCCAAGACACAAACAGGTGGGCAGTCGCGCTTTATCAAGCTGGGTGCACGGGCCTATCTGGTGATTTCTATCGCCATGGTCGCGGCGCGTCTTGAGATCGAGAATGACCATGTCAGCGCGGCGGCGCTGGCCGTTGGCGCCTGTAGCGCGGTGGCACAGCGATTGCCCCGCCAAGAGGCCGCCCTGATCGGGGCGCGCGCCGATGCCACTTTGATCAAGCGGATAGAGGCGACGCTGATCACCCCTGATCTGTCGCCGATTGACGATATACGGGCCGATGCGACCTATCGCGCCGAGGCGGCGGTCGAGCTTATCCGCCGGGCGGTGCATGATCTTGCAACGCACGCGGGCAAGGTGGCGGCATGAACCGGGTGTTTGACAGTCTCACCCTGACGGTCAATGGCGCCACGGTGGCCCTGCCGGTTGCACCGGGGCGGCGTCTGTCGGAGGTGCTGCGCGAGGATCTTGGCCTGCGCGGCACCAAGGTTGGCTGTGACGCGGGCGATTGCGGGGCCTGCACCGTCTTGATTGATGGCGCACCGGTCTGTGCTTGTCTCACGCCCGTCGCTCAGGCGGCAGGGCGCGAGGTGACCACCGTTGAGGGCCTTGATATGGTCGCGCTGCAACAGTCGTTCCTGCGCCATGGCGCGGCGCAATGCGGAATTTGCACGCCCGGCATGCTGATCGCGGCCAAGGCGCTTTTGGATCGCGTGGCGGTGCCGACGCGCAAAGAGGTAGAAGAGGCGCTTGGCGGAGTGCTGTGCCGTTGCACCGGCTATAGCAAGATCATCGAGGCCATTCTGGACGTTGCAACGCCCGGTACGTCGGCCCCCATGCCCGCCGCTGGTCACGCGGTTGGCGCGCGGGTTGAGCGGCTTGATGGCGGGCCCAAGGTTGCGGGCACGGAAGTATACGGCGCAGATCATGTGCCGACGGGCGCCTTGCTGGTGCGCGCGGTGCGTGCGCCGGATGCGCCGATGACCTTTGCGCTTGGCGATATCGCCACGTGGTGCGCGGCGCAGGCGGGTGAGGTGCAGGTCTTTACCGCCGCCGATTTGCCGGGTGAAAACCGCTTTGGCGTGCTGCCCGCCTTTGCCGATCAGCCGGTTCTGGCCGAAGCCCATGTGCGCATGCGCGGCGAGGCGGTCGCGCTTGTCGCGGGCGAGGCTTGGGTGATCGAGGCGCTTGATCTGGCGGGCTTTCCGGTCACTTGGCATCCGTCATCCGAGACGCTTGTTCATGCGAGTCGCGCCGATAACCTTTTGGTAACGGGCCGGGTCGCGCGCGGTGATCTGGCGGCAGGGTTCGACGCGGCCACGCATCTTGCCGAGGGCGAAGTGACAACGCCCTATATCGAACACGCCTATATCGAGCCCGAGGCCGGGGTGGCCTGGCTTGAAGGCGGCCAACTTGTCATTCAGGCCTGTACACAGGCGCCGATCATGGACCGCGACGATACCGCCCGCGTTCTTGGCCTGCCGCCCGAAGGCGTGCGGATTATCCCGGCGGCGGCGGGCGGTGGCTTTGGCGCGAAACTGGACATGACGGTACAGCCGCTGATCGGGCTGGTCACGCTTAAAACCGGCCGGGCGGCGCGGATGGTCTTTAGTCGCGCGGAATCGATGGCGGTCTCGACCAAGCGGCACCCCTCGAAAATGCACGCGCGGATCGGGGCGGATGCGCAGGGCCGCATCACGGCGATGGAGTTTGATGGAGAGTTTGACACCGGCGCCTATGCAAGCTGGGGCCCGACGGTGGCGGGGCGCGTTCCGGTGCATGCCTCTGGCCCCTACCATGTGCCCGCCTACCTCGCCTCGGCAAACGCGCGTCATTCGTTCAGCGCTATTTCAGGCGCGTTTCGCGGCTTTGGTGTGCCGCAGGCGACGATCCTGCAAGAGGTGCTCTATGATGATCTGGCGGACCAAACCGGCCTTGACCGGCTTGCCTTTCGCCGCCTCAACGCCTTGCAGGACGGACAGGCCACGGTCTGTGGTCAGGTGTTGCAGGGCGTCGGCATAACTGCCTGTCTCGACGCATTGCACGACCCCTGGCAGGCCGCGCTGCACCGCGCCGAAGTGGGCAACGCCAAGGGCGGCGTGATGCGCTATGGCGTCGGGGTCGCGTCGTGTTGGTATGGCTGTGGCAATACCGGGCTTGCCAATCCGTCGACCATCCGCCTTGGCCTGACACCCGAGGGGCGGGTGTCGCTGCATCAGGGCGCGACCGATATCGGGCAGGGCGCGAACACCGTGATCCCCCAGATTTGCGCCGACGCTCTGGGCCTGCCGCTGGCGGCGTTTGATCTTATCGGGCCGGATACCGCGCTAACGCCAGATTGCGGCAAGACATCGGCCTCGCGCCAGACCTATGTGACCGGCAAGGCAGCCTGGCTTGCGGGGCAGGCGCTGCGCGCGCAAATCCTGAGCCTTGGCAATATGGGCCCGGATGCGCGGCTTTCCCTCACGGGTCGAACGCTTGTCGTTAGCGATGGCCGGGGCGAGCGGCGGATTGATTTGGGCGATCTTGCGCCGGGGCCGCATGGCTATGCCCTGATGGTCGAAGAAACCTATGACCCGCCAACAACGCCTCTGGACGTAAACGGTCAGGGCGCGCCCT
The DNA here is from genome assembly GCA_965364785.1 of uncultured Roseovarius sp. Taxonomy (GTDB): domain Bacteria; phylum Pseudomonadota; class Alphaproteobacteria; order Rhodobacterales; family Rhodobacteraceae; genus Roseovarius. Next base: position 19,277 of record CBDTZA010000002.1, read on the forward strand.
ATGCGGTCTACGGCTACGGCGCGCAGATTGCCGAGGTCGTGGTGGATAGCGTGCTGGGCACCGTCAAGGTGACCCGGATCACGGCGGCGCATGATCTGGGCCGTGTCATCAACCCCCTGTTGGCCGAAGGTCAGGTCGAGGGTGGCGTGGCGCAGGGCCTTGGTATGGCACTGATGGAAGAGTTCATTCCGGGGCGCACCGAGAACCTGCATGATTATCTGATTCCCACCACTGGCGACATGCCCCGGATCGACACGATATTCGTCGAGGTGCCCGACCCCGAAGGGCCGATGGGCGCCAAGGGTCTGGGCGAGCATGTGTTGATCCCCACCGCGCCCGCGATCCTGAACGCGATCCGCCATGCCACCGGCGCGCGGATCACCGATCTTCCGGCGCTGCCGCATCGGGTTTTGGCGGCTATCCGAAAGGCGCGGGGATGAGCGAGGGGCGCGCGCGCGACGAAAAGATCCGCTGCGATGCCTGCCCGGTCATGTGCTATATCGCCCCCGGAATGGTCGGCGCCTGTGACCGCTATGCCAATGAGGGCGGCAGGATTATCCGCTGCGATCCCATAACCA
>CBDTZA010000003.1:0-18883 GCA_965364785.1 uncultured Roseovarius sp.
GTGGCGGTCGACGGGGTCTATACCAACAAGGCGCCGGGCGGGGTTGCCTATCGCTGTTCGTTCCGCGTGACCGAAGCCGCCTATTTCATCGAGGGCATGGTCGAGCTGCTGGCGATAGAGCTTGGCATGGATGCCGCAGAGCTGCGCCGCATCAACTTTATCCGCGAGGATCAGTTCCCCTATCAATCCGCCTTGGGCTGGGAATATGACAGCGGCGATTATCACACCGCCTGGGACAAGGCGCTTGCAGCGGTGGATTATGATGGCTTGCGTGTCGAACAGGCGACACAGCTTGAGGCGTTCAAACGCGGCGAGACCCGCAAACTGATGGGGATCGGCCTTAGCTTTTTCACCGAGATCGTCGGCGCGGGGCCGGTCAAGAACTGTGATATACTTGGCATGGGGATGTTCGATAGCTGCGAAATCCGCATTCACCCCACCGGCAGCGCCATCGCGCGCCTCGGCACGATCAGCCAGGGCCAGGGCCATGCAACCACCTTTGCCCAGATTCTGGCCAGCGAAATCGGCATCCCCGCCGATAGCATCACCATTGAAGAGGGTGACACCGATACCGCGCCCTACAGTCTTGGCACCTATGGCAGCCGCTCGACCCCGGTGGCGGGCGCGGCCACCGCCCTTGCCGGGCGCAAGATCCGCGCCAAGGCACAGATGATCGCGGCCTATCTGCTGGAAGTGCATGACAATGACGTCGAGTTTGACGTCGACCGCTTTGTCGTCAAAGGCGCGCCGGAGCGGTTCAAGACCATGACCGAGATCGCCTATGCCGCCTATCATCAGGCGATTCCGGGGATTGAGCCGGGGCTTGAGGCGGTCAGCTATTATGACCCGCCCAATATGACCTATCCGTTCGGGGCCTATATCTGTGTGATGGATGTGGATGTGGATGTGGATGTGGATACCGGCGAGGCCCATATTCGCCAGGTCTATGCGCTTGACGATTGCGGCATGCGGATCAACCCGATGGTGATCGAGGGACAAGTGCATGGCGGGCTGACCGAAGCCTATGCCATCGCCATGGCGCAAGAGATTGCCTATGACGATATGGGCAACTGCAAGACCGCCACGCTGATGGATTCCTTTTTGCCAACCGCCTGGGAAACGCCGCATTACACCACCGATCACACCGAAACGCCAAGCCCGCATCACCCGATTGGCGCCAAGGGAGTGGGCGAAAGCCCCAATGTCGGCGGGGTACCGGCGTTTTCCAACGCCGTACACGACGCGTTGCGGCCCTTTGGTCTGCGCCAACTTCATATGCCGCATGACCACTGGCGCATCTGGAAGGCGGCCAATGATCTTGATCTGCACGGTTAGAGCGGGCGGGGGCGCTGCCCCCATCCAAGAAAATTCGCAGAATTTTCGTGGACTCCCCCGGAGTATTTTTGGAACGGTGAAATAGGGGCGCGGGATGCAAGATTGGCGGGATTTGCAGAACGGCATGGCCGAGCATGGTTATATCGCCGCCGATGATCTGGCGATGGCAGTGCATATTGCCCTGTCGCTTGGTCGCCCGCTTCTGCTTGAGGGGGCCGCCGGGGTTGGCAAAACCGAAGTGGCGCGTGTTCTCTCCGCCCTGCGCGACACCACGCTGATCCGGCTGCAATGCTATGAGGGGCTTGATGCCGCGCAGGCGATTTATGAATGGAACTATCCCCGCCAGCTTTTGGCCATTCGCGCCGCCTCGGAGGCGGGGGAAACCGGCAGAGCAGTCGAGGCGCGGATATTTTCCGACGACTACCTGTTAGAACGCCCGCTTTTGCAGGCCATCCGACAGCCAGTTGCCCCGGTCCTTCTGATCGACGAAATTGACCGCGCGGATGAAGAACTTGAGGCCTATCCTCTTGAAATTCTGTCAGAGTTTCAGATCACCATTCCTGAGATGGGCACCATCAAAGCCATCACAAGACCCATCGTGATCCTGACCGCAAATGGCACGCGGGACCTGTCGGATGCGCTGCGGAGATGTTGCATTTATGCCCATGTAGATTACCCGGAACGCGCCACAGAGCTTGCAATTTTGCAAATCCGCACACCGGAGATCGAGGCCGACCTTGCCGTACAGATCGTGGGTTTTGTTCAGGCGTTGCGCCGCGAAGACCTTGAGAAAAACCCAGGCATCGCCGAGATGCTTGATTTTGCCGCCGCGCTTGCCGGACTTGGCGTGAATGACCTGAGCCATGATCCGGTGCTGTTGCAGGCAGCCCTTGGCACGCTGCTTAAAACCCAAAGTGACCGCGAGGCGATCCCGCCTGAGGTGGCCGCGCGCCTCGCGGGGCAGGCCGCATGAGCCGGATCACCCGCTTTGCGGCGCGCGATCCCGGACCCGCTGCGCGGATGACAGGATTTGTGGCGCATCGGCGCGACAACGGCTTGCGCCTTGGGGTTGGTGAAACCCAGACCGCGCTCGCCGCGCTGACCCATGTCACCGCATGCGACCCGGATGAGGCATGCCTTGCCCTCAAGGCGGTCTGCGTCGGCAATGCCGATGAGGCCGCGCGCTTTGACGATCTGTTTGACAGCTATTGGCGCGCCGACGGACGTGTGCGCAGGAAAGCCGTGCCAAGGGAGTGTAAAACCGACAAAAATTCCACCAACTCGCGTGATCCCCAAGGCGACGACGCAGGCGCGCGGCACCATCCATAGCCCCGATGATGGGCCGGGCATCGAAACCACCGATAGCGACGGGACCGGTCAACTGATCGCCAGCCGGGTCGAAAATCTGATGCGCAAGGACATACGCCAGCTCGTCAGCCCACAGGATATCGCCGCCGCCGAGGCAACCGCCCGCCGTATCGCGCGCGCCTTTCGTGACCGCCGCTCGCGCCGCAGGCGAGCCGCGCGCAAGGGCGATCAGATCCACTTTCGACGTCTCATTCGCCAAAGCCTGTCCACCGGGGGCGAGCCGCTCGCCCTGCCGCGCAAGGCCCGGCCTGATCGACCCGTAAAGATCGTGGCACTGTGCGATGTTTCAGGCTCGATGACGATCTATGCGCGGGTCTTTCTGGCCTTTCTGTCCGGCTTGATGCGGGCAGATGACATGACCGATGCCTATCTGTTTCACACCCGCCTTGTGCGGATCAGCGAGGCGCTGCGCGACACCGATCCGCCCGAGCGGTTGGCCGAGGCCCTGGCGCGCCTGCGCAGGCGGGGTTGTAAAATAATCTGGCTTAACCCTTTGAAAGGCTGGAAGGATTACGCACCGGGTGCTGGCGGGATGACCGCAGCCCAGCCCTATCCTGACCTGTTTTCGCCCGCCACAACGCTGGCCGATCTGGCCGCGCTTGAGCCGGAATTGGAGCGTCTCTGATGGCCCCGGAATTGCTTGATAGCGCCATTGCCACCGCCATCGCGCGGCTGCGCGAGGCGCGCCAGGCCTATGTGATTGCCACAGTCGTGCGCACCGTGGGGGCGACCGCCGCCAAGCCCGGCGCGCGCGCCTTGATCCTTGCGGATGGCACGATTGCTGAGGGCTGGGTCGGGGGTGGTTGCGTGCGCGGGGCGATAATACGGGCAGCCGCCGAGGCCCTTAGCGATGGCACCCCGCGCCTGATATCGCTGCGTCCCGAGGAAGACCTTGGTACGCCGGATGATCACCAAGGCGTACAGGTTGCGCGCAATGGATGCCCCAGCAAAGGCTCGATGGATCTTTTCATCGAACCGGTGCTGCCGCAGCTCGAATTGGTGATCATCGGCGCCTCGCCTGTGGCGCGCTCGCTGGCGGCACTGGCCGGGTCTCGTTCAGCTTTGATATCATCGCCCATGACAGCGCCACACCGCTTGGGCCCCTGCCGGAGGGCGCGCGGCGCATGGTGGTGGTCGCAACCCAAGGCAAGGGCGATCTCGATGGGTTGAACGCGGCGCTCGTCAGTGGCGCGGATTACATCGGCTTCGTGGCCAGTCACCGCAAATTCGCCACGCTGGCACAGACCCTGCGCGAGGCTGGCGCGGACGCGGCGGCACTGGCGCAGATCAACGCCCCTGCGGGCCTTGCGATTGATGCGGTAACCCCGGATGAGATCGCGCTGTCGATCCTAGCGCAGGTGATCAAGACACGGCGCAGCGGACAGCGGCGGCCAGAGCGGGACTAAGTCCTAATTGTCGCCAGCACCCGGCCCGGTCTGGCGGAAGGTCACCGCGAAGGTGCCCATATCATCGCCCTCAACATGCACAACCTGTCCGGGGATATGAATTTGCGGGCGACGGGTGTCGTCGCCTGCTTGCCAAGCGCGCTCGGTAACCACACATCGCGCCTCTTGACCTGCGTAATCCGGGGCTGGGTTAACCTCGTGCATGAACAAGAGCCCACGCACAAGCACGCTATCGCCGAAGGACACAGAGCCTGATCCAAGAAGCTTGGGCTCAACCAGATTGGTCAGAACGGATTGTGCACGGCTCTGCGCCCAAACACCGCAAAGCATTGTTTTTCCTTGGTATTCACGAACGTCGGCGGCGATGCTCACGCCGCCTCCGCTGCTATAGGTGCCGCCCGACACAACCGGATCAGCCCCCAATCGCGCCACAAAAGCGGGGCCAGCGGCCGTACAACCCACAAGCGCAATCGTTGCGGTCAAAAGGGACAGGGTTTGACGCTTCATAACAGGTCTCCGATGGGTGATGTCTTTTGTGTCTGCGTGAAACATAGCCATTCTGCACCAAAATACCAATTTTGGTTTCACACCCTGACCTTATCCCGCCTTGGCGAATTCGGCGGTTTCCTTAAGCATCTCGGGATACCACTTTTCCAGCGTCGGCAAAAACGCCTCGCGGATGCGGCCCACCTGTGCCGGCGTCAGATCATCACGCCAGACACCGGCCTGGCCCTTGGCGAAGAACGCCGTCATGACTTGGGGCTTTTCACGAAAACCCAAGGTCTCTTCCTGCTTTTTCATCGCCTCAAAGCTTGTCGCCTTGATCGCCCGGGCAAGCTTGGGCCCCTCGACCTTGACGCGCAGAAACTTTTCCAGAAGCGTACGCATGGTTTTGGCCGGATGGCTTAGCAGATCCTCGTAGCGCACCACATAATGCGGCAGGCCGGGGGCCGCGTTCCAGACATGGATGTGATCATCCCAACGCCCCAAAAGGTCATAAATCCCGGTCGGCGTGCCCATAACCGTGTCAGTATAGCACATCCGGTCGATTGCCGTGTCGATGTCGGAGCCCTGATGGCGCGCAAAGGACGGGGCAAGGTCAAACGGGTTGCGCATGATGTAAATCGCCGCCGCCGTAAGCTCTGGCGGGATGACATCCTGCTCAAACATCTGGATGGTCTGACAATGGGTTTTGACGAAATGATGATCCGGCTTTGATCCGGCAATCAGGCGCAGCGCCTTGGTGCGCACCTTGACCCACTCCTCAAGGCTTTTACCGCGAAATTCCCCGCCAACCGCAGCATCGAAAAAGTCCTGACGCGTGTCGCCGGTGGTGAACAGGCGCAGGTTGTTGATATCGGGCGCCTGCCCTGCGGGCATGAAGTAATGCGCAAGCAGGCTGCGCATCCATGTGTTGCCCGACTTGGGATAGCTTGCCAGCCAGATAATGCGGCGCAAATTGCTCATTCCAGATATCCGTAACGTTTCATGGTGTCACTATGTAAATGGCACACTTTTTCGACCAATTCAGGCGGCAACTCGTTCTTCCACTGATCGCTTTTGCCCGATGCAAAGAAGCTTTCCGCATGTTCGGACTTTTCCACAAAGCCGGTCTTTTCCTCCAGCTTTTTCAACTGACTGAAGCTGGAAAATTGAATTGCACGGTCCAGCCTTTCCTTGTCAATCGGGATTCCCAGATGGGTCAGTATCTTGCCAAAGTTCTCGTGCGGATCGCTGAGCATATCTTCATATCGCACTACGAGTACCGGATAGGGCGAAAACGAGGTCCAGCTTTTCACATGTTCCGACCACGACCCCTGAACGACCGGAACTGTTTTATCGCTAGGTGGAACGACTTTGCCTTCTTGAGAGATGCTTTCCACGGCTTTTTCAGCCGAGATTGCGTAGTGTCTGGCCGAAGACAAGACCATATCCAGAGGATTGCGCAGGATGTAAATTGCAGAGCGCGTGTATTGCGGGGGTATAAGCTCAATACCATTCACGGCACGTCGCCAGTTATGCGTTTTCACCAGATATGCATCGGCCTTGTTTGAAATGATACTTCGCAGGACCTTGTCGCGCAGCGACAGGGTCAGGGGGAAATTATTCGGGTCGATCTTACGACCTGCCACCGATTGATAGTGGCGGAGGATTGCATCACCCGTGCTGTATTTGGTCATTTCGCCCAAGGATAATGGCTCTGAAGGATTGGCAAAATAATTAGCCAGAAAAATACGCGCCCAAGTGTTTCCCGATTTCGGGTATGACGCCAGCCAGACAATACGCCGCGCATCAATCATTAGAGATACCCGTATTTTTTCATTACCTTGCGATGCGCCTGCCTCATCTGTTTAACCAGATTTGGCTCAAGATCAGACTTCCACTGATCGCTTTTTCCCTTGGCAAAGAATCGCTCGCTTTCCTTGGATTTCTCGACAAACCCTTGTTTTTCCTCCTGTTTCGACATCTCTTTGAAGCTGGCAAAGCGGATTGCCCGGTCCAGGCGCTCGGAATCTACGGTCATTCCCAAATGTTCCACCACCTTGGCAAAATTTCCGTGAGGATCTGACAGAAAGTCTTCGTAGCGCAAGACCAGAACAGGATAGGCAGACGGACTTGTCCAGCTTCTCACATGGTCCGACCAAGACCCCATGAACTGCGCCACGGCGTCTTCGGAAGGTAAGTTGGCATTGTCGACATGACTGACTGCGATACACGCATCTGCGTGAGACATGCCGTAGTGACGCGCATATGACAGCACCATATCCAGTGGGTTTCGCATGATATAGATGGCTGAGCGTGTCACCTCGTCCGGGATAAGGGTGACACCGCGGGCCTTGGTGCGGGCATTATGGGTTTTGACAAGATTGATGTCGGCATTATTCGCAACAATCCCGCGCAGAACCCCTGGCCGCAGTTGAAGTGTAAGGTCGATATCGCTGGTGTCAATCTGGCGCCCGGCCACCATACTATAGGTCTTGGCGATCGCGTCCCCCATGGCAATGCGGCGCGCGTTATTGATCGGAATGGGCTTGGATTCGTTGGCAAGGTAATTCGCCAGAAGAATGCGGGCCCATGTGTTGCCCGATTTCGGGTAGGACGCCATCCAGACGATACTTTTCTTCATTATTCAGATGTCCGTTTTCGGATAGAAAGCGCAGCTACGGAACAAATAAAAGCGGCGGGGGGAAATGTCACCCCCCGCCGCCTTGATTTTTAGGTCAGCAAGATCAGAAGCTGAGATTGATTGCCGTTGCAATCAGAGTCCCGTCGTACGCCACCGACGTCCCCGGCTCTCTGTTTTTGGATTGTGCGTAGACAGCATAGACATCCCAGCTTACGCCGGCACCCAAGCTGCGCGTTGCGCCAATTTTATAGGCTTCGTACTTGTCTTTCTTTGCGCCAGGACCGCTCTTGGATTCACCTTGGTAGGTTTCCGCACCAACCGACCACGGGCCGGGAAGGTCGTAATTACCACCAAAGCTCCAGCCGCGGCTGTCGCTACCGCCGAGACCACGGGCCAAACTGCCAGTTGTGTTGTCACCGCCGTTGTCATTGTCTGCATAGGTCCCACCAAAGGTGAAGCCGGCATAGCCAACGGTTGCGCCAACAGCCCATGTTTCAGGATCGCTCACGCCAAGGACAGCGGAATCGCCAGTACCGTAGCGACCAGCCAGGCCGAAATCAACACCGTTGAACGACTGGCTATAGCTTGCACCAACGTCGAAGACGTCAGTCAGAGCAGTGGTGTTACGATCGAAAGAGCCGTTGTTCGCGGTATTCACAGTGCCGTTCGGAGCATACGAAACACCAACGGTCAGGCCGTTGAACGACGGCGTGAAGTATGTGATACGCGTGGTGTCGTTGTTACCACCAACTTCGGTCAGCGACGACATGCCGGCGCGACGGAAGCTAGTAGCAGCCCCACCGATCATCGGAATGAAGCCCGAAAGCGACATCGAGTTGATAGCCATCGAAGCGATGCCCGGTGTGTAAACCGAACCCATCGACAAATAACCAGCCGAGTTTTCGTTGCCGAGAATGATGCGGCCCATCGTGTCGCTGCTGATGGTCATGAACGATTCGTCGACGCCCGCAGACGGCGCGCTGCTGTTGTCAGCTTCAAACTGAACGTTCACACCAAAGGTCATGCCGTTATCCAGCGTTACCGAGGGTGTGAAGTGGATTTCACGGTTGACGAAGACGTTTACGCCATCACGGTCCTGGCCAGCGTTGGCGGTACCAGAAATGTCAGCGTAGCCAACGTGGGTGTTAACGAAACCGCCCCAGTCCATGTTCCATTCTTGGGCAGATACGGGTGCAGCAATGGCACAGCCGAGTGCGATAGCGCTGGTGCAAAGAAGTTGCTTTTTCAAGGGTGACCCTCCTCAATAGCAGGTTTATAAGATCCGCCGCACCAGTCATTGGACGCGGCTTGGGACATGGAATGCGGCAAACACCCCCCAACTGTCAACGCAACCCCCCGCCCCGTTGCTCTTGTTGCCCGAGTTGTGACGTTTAAATCACACAGCCTTTGAACCACCTTGGGGAAATGACTGGCGTGCATCCGCCTTGTGGCGGGGCTTAGGCCTGTAAAACAAGGGTTTTGGGGAAATATCACCTGTGCCGCTATCGGGTGTGACGCAAGCCTGCCCCGCAATGGTAATAGCCCGGCCCATCCTATGCAGGGGCCGGGCCAGAGTGCCGTCAAGCGACTCACTCGGCCTGTTCTGCGAGCACCTTTTGGGCCGCGCGAAAGCATTCAAGCGCCTGCGGCACGCCACAGTATATCCCGACCACATGGATAATGGCGCGGATTTCCTCGGGGCTGACGCCGTTATTGATCGCGCCCCGGCAATGGATTTCCCATTCGTGCATTTTCCCAAGCGCGCCCAGCATCGCGAGGTTCATCATCGAGCGGGTCTTGGCGGGAAGCACATCATCGCCCCAGCCAAAGCCCCAGCACCACGCCGTCATCGCCTCTTGAAAAGGGCGGGTAAAGTCATCAGCCGCCGCCAGGTTCTTTTCAACATACTCGGCCCCCAGCGTCGCCTTGCGCTGTTCCAGCCCCTGCACAAACAGATCTTCGTCAAAAACGCTCATTTCAATTGTCCTTTCGCGCCTGCCAGTTTTCTTTTCGATCAACCACGTGGCGATACCACATATCCGCCGCCGCAAGGAAATGCGGCTTTTGCAGCGGATGAAGCCAGCTTGGCCGTAGCGGCGTGGCACTATAGGCGGTCACCCCCCGCGCGTCCCCCATCGCCTGATAGGCGGCCTTGGCCCCAAGATAAGGCGCCATCACCGTGCCCGAGCCGGAAAAGCCCATGGCGTAATGCACGCCCCGGTCATGGCCCACGTAAGGCATGTGCGAAAACGAATAGCCGGTAAAGCCAAACCACGCATGCGACAGGCGGGTGCCGCGCAAGTCCGGCCAGACCCCGGTCATCGTCTCATAGAGCCGCTCGCCCGAGGTCTTGAGATCAAGCGTATTCATTGAGGCGCGCCCGCCAAACAGCACCCGCTTGCCATCGGGTGAAATGCGGAAATAGCTGTGGCGCGCGCGGGTCTCGACCATCATCCGGCGCCCCGGCGCGATATGACCGATCAGGTTGGCCGGCAATTCCTCGGTCGCGATAAGATAGCTCGGCAGCGGAAACACCCGCGCCATATGCCAGCGAAACGCGGGCGTCGTATAGCCATTGGTCGCCAGCACCACCTTGGCGGCGCGGACCCGGCCCTTGGGCGTATGGGCGACATGCTCTGTGCCGATGGGGTCAAGCGTTGTCACCGGCGCATGGGCAACCACAGGAATGCCGCGCGCCCGCACCGCACGCAGCAGCCCCTGATGAAACTTGGCCGGATGAATGGCACAATGTTCGGGAAACAGGACACCGCCAAAATACTGCCCGGTGGCAATCTCCTGCCCAAGATCGGCGCGCTCGACAATGCGCGCCTGCACCTCGGATTTCTCGGTCACGGATTTCACCAGCTTGCGCTGATTGGCAAAATGCCCGCGCGTCCAGGCCAGCTGAAGCCGCCCGGTCTGTTGCAGATCGCAATCAATGCCGCAGCTCTCGATCAAATCCTTGGCCCAGTCGAGCGATGGCTTGGCCTCGGCAAACAGAGCGTCAGCCACCTCTGCCCCGAATTTGCCGGCGAGTTCGTCCCAGCCAAGCCGGGGATGCGCGCCAAACATGCCGCCATTGCGCGTCGAGGCGCCCTGCCCCGGTTCGCCCGCATCCACCACAACCACCCGCGCGCCACATTCCTGCGCCGCGAGCGCCGCCGAGAGGCCGGCATAACCCGCGCCAATCACCAGCAGATCGCAGCTATCGGGTAAATCCTGCCCCGGCTCAGGCGCATCCAGAGCGGCCCACCAATACGGCGTGCCACGCTCAGCCTCTGTTGCCCACTCCACGCTCATCTGTGGCGCTCCTTATACATACGTCGCTGTGGCCCCCCGGACCGATGGTCAAAGCATTGGCGAAACCCGGCGGCGCTTACAATCGGATTTGCGCCAAAATGCCGTTTAAAACCGCAAGGACAGGCAGGACATGCCGCCATCAAGCTTGGCACATTCCGAATTGTTGATCTGCACCACGTCAAACCCGGCATCTGTCAGCATCTCGGCGGTGCGCACAAAGCCCGCCGGCAGGATCACCAGCCCGTTAAAGCGGATGCAATTGGCCGCCGCCTCTTCGCCCTCCGGCACAAGCAACACCTTATAGTGGTCAAAACAGCCCGAGGCGGCCAGACGCCCGGTGGCCAAAATCGTCTCACCATCCAGCAGCCCGCAATCGGTCTTGAAATGCAGAACCCCCTCGGGGGTATCGACCTGGCGCAGGGTGTGACCCCAGTCACCAACGATACTAGCAAGCTGCGCCACGCCTTGCGGATTGGTGCGCGCCGACAGCCCGACCAGAACCTCGCGCCCGGTCACAAGGATATCGCCGCCCTCAATACAGCCCGGCGCGGTGATCTCTCGCAGGTTTTCACCATAAAACGCGGCCAGCGTCGGCGCCATTTCGGCCACCTCACCCTGTCGGCTTGGCGCGCCGGGGCGCATCAGAACCGCGCCCTGGGGCAGGCAAAGCGCGGTATCCTCGACAAACACCGCATCGGGAAAGGCGTTGAGCGCGGGCAGCTCGACCACCTCGGCGCCGGTGCTTTTGAGCGCGGCCACGTAGGCGGCATGATCGCGCTGCATCTGCTCAAGATCGGGTGTGCCGATATCTTCGGCGCGCAATCCGTCAACGATGCTGGCGGCGGGTGTGCGGGTGATCGCGCGGTTGAATTCAAAACTAGGGTTGGTCATTCTTTGTCCTTTGCAAATCCGGGTTTCACGCGCGGCGCGCCGCACGCGCACCTGCATGCGCGACGATCCGGTCAATCGCCTCGCTGAAAGGCGCATCCTCAACCGTCAGCGCCACGCGCACCCAATCCTTCAACGTCTCGCCAAAAGACGTGCCCGGCATCACAGCCACGCCGGTTTTCTCAAGCAGATCAAGCGCATAGTCGTAACCGTTCAGGCCGGTGCTGCGGGTGTCGATCATCGCGAACATCCCCGCCTCAGGGCGATGCACATAAAGCCCGGTCTCGGCCCCAAGCCGGCGCGTCAAAAGATCGGCGCGCGCCGCAAACCGCGCCCGCATCCCCGGCGCCACCTCAGAGCCCGCGCGCACAGCGGCCTCTGTCATGTCGGCGATGAAGGGTTGATTGCCAAACAACATGGTTTCCGACAGCGACAGCAGTGACGCAGTGAACTCCAGCGGCCCCACACACCAGCCGCTTCTGAACCCCGGCGCGGCGTGGGATTTTGAAATCGACGCGACCGCGACGACACGCTCGGCCAGATCGGCCTGTGCGAGCGGCGACACGAAACTTGCGCCGTCAAAGATCAGCTCTTCATAGACCTCGTCCGAGATGATCCAGAGATCATGCTTGATCGCCAGACGCCCGATCGCCGCGATATCCTCGGGGCGCAGAATGGCCCCGGTCGGATTATGCGGCGTCGTCAATAAAATCGCACGGGTTCTGGGGGTTATGCGGCGCTCTATATCCTCGGCCGCCATCCGAAACCCGTTTTCTGGGCGCAGAGGTACCGGCACCATATCGGCCCCGCTGGCGCGAATGACGCCCTCATATGTGGCATACATCGGATCGCCGACAAGCACCTCGCACCCGGCCTCGGCCACGGCCATCATCACCGCGTAAAGCGCGGTTTGGGTGCCGGGAAAGCACATCACCTGATCGGGGTGAAACGCCCGGCCCCGCGTCGCGCTATAGCGCTCTGCAAGGGCGCAGCGCAGCCCCGGCTCGCCACGTCCGTCCGAATAGCCGGTGCGCCCGGCGCGCATGCTCGCATAGGCCGCCTCTTTCAGGGCGTCAGGCGTCGCCACATCCGGCTCGCCAATCGTCAATCGAATGATATCGCGGCCCTCTGCCGCCATAGACCTAGCGCGCGCATGAACCTCCCATTTGGCGCCACCAAGTCCTGCAAGTCTCTCTTTTATTGAAGAAAATCTCATATCTGTGCCTCTGCCTCTGTCAGTTTCATTCCAAGGATCGCCCCGACCGATTGCACCGCAATGGTGGCAAGTTCCCCCGCTTCAAACGCCTCGGGCAGCGCGCCGCCCTCAAGCCAGAGCCCGTCGATTACCGCATTACAGGCAATCGCAAGCCGTCGGCAGTTGTGCGCATCGGTCACCCGCCCGCCTTCGCACAAGACCACGGTGATCAGCGCCTCAAGCCGGTCGCGAAAGTCGTGATAGCTGCGCGCGTGAACCACTTGCATGCGCGTATTCTGGCGCACATGGTTCAGAAATCCCGCCCAAAGCCCGATCGAGGCCGCATCGACCACCGGCGGCGTTACCGAGGCCACCACCAACGCGGCGAGCCGTGCCTTTGCCGTGGCACCAGCGGCGCTCGCAAAGGTCTGATCGGTCATCGCTTTCATATGCTGGGTATAGGCCGCCAGAACCAGGTCTTCCTTGGTGGAAAAATAATGCCGGATCAGGCCTTGGGTCACCTCGGCACGCTCGGCAATCGCGCGCACGGTGGCGCCGCGCACCCCTTCTTCGGAGATCAGCTCGAGCGTGGCGCGCACCAGCGCCTCTTTGCGCTGATCAGCACCCTCGCGCCTGAATTTTCGGCGGTCCCCTGGCACGGTCATCCCCATCCTGTGGCGTGATTAATTATACGCTTGCATAATTAACTTTCATCGGCCTTACTACAAGCCGAAAAACGCGCCAATCGGAGAGTTCGCCCCGTGACAGCCCAAGCCCGAGAATCCAGCGCCACCGCCCCGGCGGAAACGGCAATTCTTGTCGAGGACCTGCATAAATCCTTTGGCGCGCTTGAGGTGCTCAAGGGCGTGTCGCTTAGCGCGCAAAAGGGCGATGTGGTGGCGATCATCGGCGGCTCTGGCTCTGGCAAGTCAACTCTGCTGCGCTGTATCAACTTTCTGGAAACGCCGACCTCGGGCCGCATTGTCGTCGCGGGCGAAGCGATCGCCATGCGCGCCGACGGAAGCCCCGCCGACCGCCGCCAGATTGAACGCATTCGCACCCGGCTTGGCATGGTGTTTCAGGCCTTTAACCTCTGGACCCATCGCACCCTTCTGGAAAACGTGATCGAGGTGCCGGTCTATGTCCTCAAAACCCCGCGAACTGAGGCAATTGCGCGCGCCCGCGAGCTGTTGGACCGGGTCGGGCTGGCCGACAAGGCCGATACCTTTCCCGCCTTTTTGTCCGGTGGCCAGCAACAGCGCGCGGCGATTGCGCGCGCCCTTGCGGTTGATCCAAGCGTGATGCTGTTTGACGAGCCGACAAGCGCGCTTGACCCCGAACTTGTCGGCGAGGTTCTGACCGTGATCCGCGATCTGGCCGCCGAGGGGCGCACCATGCTGCTTGTCACCCACGAGATGAAATTCGCCCGCGAAGTGGCCAATCACGTGGTCTATCTTTTTGAGGGCCAGATCGAAGAACAAGGCCCCCCTGATCAGCTTTTTGGCGCGCCCGAATCGGCCCGCCTCAAACAATTCCTGCAAACCGTCGGCTAAAGAAACGGACGCAGGGCAAGACCCAAAAACCATAACCAACACGGGAGAACGACCATGACTTTGAAATCCATCCTCGCCGCCGCCGCCCTTGGGGCGCTGACTGCCGGCGGCGCTTTTGCCCAAGAGGTCAAGATCGGCATTGCGGCCGAGCCTTATCCGCCCTTTGCCTCGGTCGATGCCTCGGGTACCTGGATCGGTTGGGAGATTGAGGTGGCCGACGCCGTCTGCAAGGCCGCCGAGCTGAACTGTGTGCTGACCCCCGTGGCCTGGGATGGGATCATCCCGTCGCTGACCGGCCAACAGATCGACGCGATCATGGCGTCGATGTCGATCACCGAAGAACGCATGAAAACCATCGACTTTTCAGACCCTTACTATAACACCCCCGCCGTGATTGTCGGCGATAAGGCGCTTGATATGGCGGCCACACCAGAGGGTCTTGAGGGCAAGATATTGGGCGTTCAGGCCTCGACCATCCATCAGGCCTATGCCCAGCACCATTTCACCGGTGCCGCCGAAATCCGCATCTATCAGACCCAGGACGAGGCCAATCAGGATCTGGTCGCGGGCCGGATTGACGCGACCCAGGCCGACAGCATTGCAATGGCCGATTTTGTCTCGACCGATGCGGGGGCTTGCTGTGAGATCAAGGGCAGCGTTGCCGATGATCCCGCGATCCTTGGCCTCGGCGTTGGTGCCGGTGTGCGCAAAGGTGATGATGAGCTGCGCGAGGCGCTGAACAAGGGCATCGCCGCTATTCTGGCGGACGGCACCCATGCCGAGATCACCGCGCGCTATTTCAAAGCCAGCATCTACTAAGCCGGTTTGGAAAGCCTGCTCGACACTCTCGGGCTAAGCCAGTCCGTTCAGCTTTTGTCGCTCTCGCCTCCGGGCTGGGGCGGCAATCTGTTGCGCGGGCTGGCCAATTCCTTACAGATCGCCCTTGGCGCTTTCGGCTTTGGCCTTTTGATCGGGCTGTTTGGCGCCTATGGCAAGCTTTACGGCGGCCCGATCCTGCGCGATCTGCTGGCGATTTACACCACCGTGATCCGCGCCGTGCCTGAATTGGTGCTGATCCTGATCCTTTATTATGTGGGCAGCGACCTGATCAATCAGGCCTCTGTCGCCATGGGCTATGGCCGGGTTGAAATCAGCGGCATTGTCGCGGGCATCTGGGTGCTTGGCATCGTTCAGGGCGCCTATTCGACCGAGGTGCTGCGCGGCGCCATTCAGGCGATTCCGCCGGGCCAGCTTGAGGCCGCGCGCGCCTTTGGCATGCCGCCGCTGATGACGCTGCGCCGCGTGACCATCCCGGCGATGATGAGTTTTGCAACGCCGGGGCTGGCCAATTTGTGGCTGATCGCCACCAAGGATACCGCGCTTCTGGCAATTGTCGGGTTTAGCGAACTGACGCTTGAAACCCGACAAGCGGCGGGCAGCACGCGTGCCTATTTCACGTTTTTCCTGGCCGCTGGCGCGCTTTACCTGATCGTGACCCTGTTTTCAGGCGCGCTTTTTGCGCGGATCGAGACATGGGCACGGCGCGGGCAACCCTCGCTTAAGGGGGGCACGAAATGACTGGCTGGCGCGCCTTTTTGCAACCCCACCGCCTGTTCCTGATGGCGCTTTTCGCGGGGCTGATCCTTTGGTGCGCTCTATCGCTTCGCTGGGACTGGGTGCCGGAATACGCCCCCCTTGCGCTTGAAGGGTTGTGGCGCACGATCTGGATTTTGGTGGTAACCACAGTGCTTGGCTTTGCCATGGCCGTGCCACTTGGATTGGCGCAGGCGGTTGGCCCTTGGTATCTATCTGCCCCGGCAAAGGTGTTTTGCACGGTGATCCGGGGCACACCACTTTTGCTGCAAATCTGGCTTTTATATTACGGTCTCGGCTCGCTTTTCCCGCAATTCCCGTGGATTCGCGGTTCCGAGCTTTGGCCCTATCTGCGCCAGGCCTGGCCCTATGCGGTGCTGGCGCTGACGCTGTCTTATGCGGGCTATGAAGGCGAGGTGATGCGCGGCGCGTTTTCATCCGTCAACAAAGGACAGCTTGAGGCCGCCCGCGCCTTTGGCATGCCGCGCCTGACCATATTCCGCCGGATCTGGCTGCCGCAGGCCATTCGCAACGTGCTTCCCACCCTTGGCGGGGAAACCATCCTGCAACTCAAGGCGACACCACTTGTCGCGACAATCACCGTGATCGAGATTTATTCGGTCTCAAGCCGGGTGCGCTCGGACACCTTTATTGTCTATGAGCCGCTGCTTTTGCTGGCCTTGGTCTATATGATCATCGCCGGGATCATCGCGCTTGCGTTCAAAAAGATCGAAGACCGCGTGCCGGACCGCCCGCGCCGGGGCTAGCGTCGCGTCCCGCGCGGCAAGGGTCGCGAACCCAATAGACAGCACGGCACCGCCCCTCTTATTCAAGATCACGCGGCCTATGTGGGCAAAACTTCAGGGGGGCTGAATTTGTCGATCAAGATCGAAATGCTGCGCTGTTTTCGCACCGTCGCCGATCACGGAAGCCTGGCCGAGGCCGCCACCGCCCTTGGGCGCACGCCCTCTGCGGTGTCGATGATGCTAAAGCAGTTCGAGGATCACATTGGCGCGCCGCTGTTCGAGACCGCGCGCAAATCGCGCCTGACCCCTCTGGGCGAGCTAATCCAGATCGAGGCCAGCCGCGAGCTTGCGCATTTTGATCGCACCATCGCCGCCATCGAAGGGCTGTCGCGCGCCGAGCTTGGCCATGTGCGCCTTGCGGTCACGCCCTCGGTCGCGCAGGCGGTGATGCCGCCGATCCTGCAAAGTTACATGCAGGCCCATCCCGGTGTGCGCATCGACATGAGCGACAGCGATTCCGCCAGCGTGCAGCGCGAGTTGACCGCAGAGCGTGCCGATATCGGGCTGGCCAGCCTGCCGCCGATGCCGGGGCTGGAGCGGCACCTGATCTTTACCGATGCCTTTGGCCTTGTCTGTCGCGCCGATGATCCGCTGGCGCGCAATTGGAAAACCCTCGGCTGGACCAATCTTGCCGGGGCGAATTTCATCGCAAATGGCCTTTGCCAGCATATCACCGATGCCGATTTCGCGCCCATTCTGGCCAACTCAAACCTGATGGTGCGCAACACCACCTCGATCCTGAGTCTGGTGCGCGCGGGCGTCGGCGTGACCGTTTTGCCAGAGCTGACCGTGCTGCCGGAATTTTCCGATCTGGCCTTTCTGCCGCTGACCGACAGCACCGCACGGCGCGAGGTCTGGATGGTGACCCAGCCCGAGAAAATGCTAACCCCCGCCGCCCGCGTTCTGGCCCGCACCATCCGGCAGGCGAAGATTTCGGTCGACCGCGTCTGAAATTTCAGATTACCTGAATTAAATTCAACTAATTCGCGTTTGCTCTGAAGTTTTATCTGTGGCCTTCTATGCGCGACGCAAGGAAAGGGATCACGACATGGCCAAGACATATCTCAACTACATCGCTGGCGACTGGGTTGCCAGTGACGCAGAGATCGAAAATCGCAACCCGTCCGACATCAGCGACCTGATCGGGCTTTATGCGCAGGCCAATCCCGATCAGCTTGAGCACGCGCTTGACGCCGCCCGCGCCGCCCAGATCGAATGGGCCGCCTATGGGATGGAGCGCAAGCAAGCCGTGTTGATGTCCATCGGCAACGAGATGATGGCCCGCGCCGAAGAGCTTGGCCGCCTGCTGAGCCGGGAAGAGGGCAAACCGCTGGCCGAGGGCAAGGGCGAAGTGTTCCGCGCAGGTCAGTTCTTTACCTATTACGCCGCCGAATGTCTGCGCCAACTGGGCGAGAATGCCGATTCCGTACGCCCCGGCGTCGAGGTGGATGTGCGCCGCGAACCGATCGGCACCGTCGCCGTGATCAGCCCGTGGAACTTTCCCACCGCCACTGCCAGCTGGAAGATCGCACCGGCGCTTTGTTATGGCAATGCGGTGATCTGGAAGCCCGCCAATATGACCCCGGCCTCGGCCTATGCGCTGAGCGAAATCATCGCGCGTCAGGATATTCCAAAGGGCCTCTTTAACCTTGTCATGGGCGCGGGCGGAAGCATTGGCCAGCGTCTTGTCGAAAGCCCCAAGGTAAACGCGATTTCCTTCACCGGCTCGGTGCCGGTGGGCAAAGGCATCGCGACCGCCGCGATCCAGAACCTGACCAAGGTGCAGATGGAAATGGGCAGCAAGAACGCTTTGGCGGTGATGGACGACGCCGATCTTGATCTGGCTGTCACGCTGGCGCTTGGGGGTGCCTTTGGTGGCACCGGTCAGAAATGCACCGCCTCGTCGCGCCTTGTGGTGCATGCGGGCATTCACGACGCCTTTGTCGAAAAGCTTGTGGCGGGTGCAAGCGCGATGCGGGTTGGTCATGCCTTTGAGCAGGGCACACAGCTTGGCCCAGTGGCCAGCGAAACCCAGCTCAATGAAAACCTTGCCTATGTTGATCTCGGCAAATCCGAGGGCGCCGAGCTTGCCTGTGGCGGCGCGCGCGTGAGCCGCGAAACCGAAGGCTATTACATGACCCCCGGCGTGTTTCTGAACACCACCAACAGCATGCGCATCAACCGCGAGGAAATGTTCGCGCCTCTGGCCGCCGTGATCAAGGTGGACAGCTATGATCAGGCTTTGGCGACCGTCAACGATACCAACTTTGGCCTGACCTCTGGCATCGTCACGCAGTCGCTTGCCCGCGCCA
>CBDTZA010000004.1:0-17449 GCA_965364785.1 uncultured Roseovarius sp.
CCAGTATGCTTCATGTAGGGCTCTAAGGTGCCGCGAATAAACTCGCGCGGGCCCAGAACCACACCGCCAAGGGCGCGCCCCTGCCCGTCAATATGCTTGGTCGCCGAATAGACCACCACATCGACGCCCTGTTCAATCGCGTTGGAAAACACCGGCGTGGCAAAGACATTGTCCACCACCACCATGGCCCCGGCCGCATGGGCGATTTTGACCACGGCGGCGGTGTCGATCACATCCAGCGTCGGATTCGCAATCGATTCGAAAAACACCGCCTTGGTGCCGGGGCGGATAGCCGCCTGCCATTGCGCAAGATCGGTGCCATCGACAAAGGTCACCTCGACGCCGAACCGCGTCAGAATCTCTTCGAGCACGTAAAGACAGGACCCAAAAAGCGCGCGCGCCGACACCACATGATCGCCCGCGCGCAGCATTGAGGTGAGTGCGCCACTGACCGCAGCCATGCCGCTGGCAGTGGCAAAGCCATCCTCGGCGCCCTCAAGCGCCGCTATCCGGTCCTCGAACATGGCGACGGTCGGGTTGCCATAGCGGGCATAGATAAACTCATCCGGGCCGGCCTTGATAAAGCGCTCTTCGGCGGCCTCGGCTGTGTCATAAACAAAGCCCTGCGTTAGGAAAATGGCCTCGCTGACCTCGTTATACTGGCTGCGACGGGTGCCGCTATGCACCATTTTGGTGCGCCGTTTCCAAGTCTCGCTCATGTTCGTCCTCCGGGCGTGTTCGCCCACAAAAAAAGCCCCAACGCGGCCAAGCGAAAGGGGGCTTTCATCCTGACCTCTTTAGCGGTTTATTTAACGTGGCCCGCAATCCGGTAACAAATCGCCACGCGAAATGCTTTAACCCTCTGGGCCGATCCCGTCAACACCTGCACGAACACCTGCACGGGGCGGGCTCACGTCCCGGTGAACGGGCAACATCCCCTTGCCAGTGTTGCGAAAACCGTCATTCTGGGCGCGCGCACTATGGCCAGGGAGACCGCGATGCAAAGCCCGATTGATCTTTACTTCTGGCCCACGCCAAATGGCTGGAAAACCTCTATCGCGCTTGAGGAAATGGGCCTGCCCTATACGCTTTACCTGATTGATATCGGTGCCGGGGATCAGTTCAAGCCTGAGTTTCTCAAGCTCTCACCCAACAACCGCATGCCCGCGATCACCGATCCCGAGGGACCGGGCGGCGCGCCGATAAGCCTGTTTGAATCAGGGGCGATCCTGCAATATCTCGCGCGCAAAACCGGCCAGTTTTATGGCAAGACAGAGCGCGACAGAATTACCGTGGATCAATGGTTGATGTGGCAAATGGGTGGTGTCGGCCCGATGGCGGGACAAGCGCATCACTTTCTGAAATACGCCCCGGCAATGGACCCGCCCAACGACCTGCCCTATGCCAAGGACCGCTATCGCAACGAGGTGGCGCGGCTATACGGTGTGCTTGACCGGCAATTGGCCAAGACCGAATTCGCCGCGGGTGATTTCTTTTCGATCGCCGATATGGCGATCTGGCCCTGGGCCTCGCTTTGGGAAGGTCAGCAGCAAAGCCTTGAGGATAAACCACATCTGGCGCGCTGGCTTGACCGGGTCGGGGCGCGCGACGGCGTGATCAGAGGGCGCGCGCTTGCCGCCGAGAAACGTCGCAATATTCAGGATAGTCGCAGCGCTCAGGACGTGTTGTTCAAGCGCCCGTAAGCGGGCGGGGGGATTGATCATCCGGCGCCTCGGGCGGCAGAACCATCAGCACCATGAACCAGTAAAACCCGTGTAAAAACAGCACGAAAATCGGCATGACGGTGATCCAGACCGCCAGCGATTCACTGCTGATCAGGATCTCGTTCACGGCAATCACCATCGCCGCCACAAGCGCGTTGACGCGCAGCAGGCTGACGGTTTCATAAACCGCCTCTCCGTTAGCGTTGGTTGGGGTGACACGCGCCATCACATCGCCTTCGCGGATCATGCCCAGCACCATGATCACCAGCAGGAACAGCGCCACAGCACTAATCCCGCGCTGTGTGAACAATGGATTATTCAGCCAAAGCTGCAACGCCGAGAGCGCCAGAAGCACAATCACCGGCCACCGCAACATGCCAGTGCGCCCCGCCGTCGTCTGATGAATGCTATGGGCGGCCTGTGGCAGGTTGCGCCAGATCGCATAGGCCTGTGCGATCACGACAGACAGGACAAAGACCTGATCTTGCGGGAGGGTCGTGCGACCGAGGACGATCCAGAGGATCAGCATGATCACCACCGGCAACAGGTTCTGTGGCCGGATCGGCGGGATCGACAAAGTCGCATCCAGGAGGCGAGAGGAAAAACGGTGTACCATGACAACGGGATTAACTCGCAATTGCGGCCAAAGCCCGGCAGAGTTATGGGATTTTCCGGCGCGGTGCGGTTTTTTTTCGCGCCCGGCTCAGGCGTCCTTGTCATCGTTAGAATGATCACGAAACAGCTTGGTCTGCGTCATGAAAAACACAAAAATCGCCGCTGTCAGACCGAAAGTCTTGAAATAAACCCAGGTTTCCTCGGTCTGGGTGCGCCAGATCAGCTCGTTAAGAACCGCAAGGCTGAGGAAAAAGAACATCAACCGGCGCGTCAGGATCATCCAGCCCTGATTGGTCAGGGGCATCATCCCTTCCATCACATATTGCAGATAAGAGCGCCCGCGCATCAGGCCCCAGCCCAGAACCCCGCCAAACAGCAGGTAAATGATCGTCGGCTTCATCTTGAAAAAGCTCGGATCGTTGAACCAGACCGACAGCCCGCCAAAGACCACGATCAGCACCGCCGTGACCACCTGCATCTTGGACAGATGCCCGGTGAGGCGCCACAAAACCCCCATTGAAATCAGGAACACCGGGATAAACCCGGCCGTCACCACGACAAACCCCTCATATTCGGTGCCGCCGATGGTAAAGACCCGGCCCTTGAGCCAGAGATAGGCCACGAAAAACCCAAGGATAGGCCCCATCTCAAGCGCGGTTTTTGCCCATGCGGGCGGCGATTTATCGGCCATTGGGATGTCACAGACTCCGTTCGGTTTCAGGGGATGATCTTAGGTTTAGCCACCAAATTCAACTATCACTGCGCCGGTCGCGATCAAACCCATCAGGGCGATACGCCGCGGCCCCACGGTTTCGCGTAAGATAAGCCAGCCGATCAGGGCGGCAAACACGGTCGAGGTCTCGCGCAATACCGCCGCCTCGCCCACCTTGTCCAGCCGCGTGGCCAACATGATTGACCCAAATGACATGAACGCCACAAGCCCGCCCGCAACCCCGCGCAGCATCAGCGGCCCCGTCGTTGGCCGGTTGGTCATATTGCGCCAGCGCAGGTAGGCAAGGCACGGCATGAACAAACCGTCGAGAAAGAAAAACCACGCCAGAAAGGTAAACGGATTGGCCGTGGCGCGGATGCCATAGGCGTCATAAGTGGTGTAAAGCGCCACAAAAAGCCCGGTCGTCACCGCCAGCCCAAGCGCCAGGGGCATGGTATCGCGGTTCAGCGTCAGCGTGCGCAGGTTATAAACCGCCAGCCCGTAAATCCCGGCCAAAAGCACCCCGATCCCCATCCATTGGATCACGGTAAAGACCTCTCCAAACAGAAAATAGGCGCCGATTACGGTAAACAGCGGCCCGGTGCCGCGCACGACCGGATAGACCACCGTATAGGCACCCTTGGAATAGGCCAGCCCCTGAAGGATCTTATAAAGCGTGTGGATCACCAGCACCCAGCCGAAAATCGACCACATATGCGGCTCGGGCCAGGGCACGACAAAAAGCGCAAAGGGCGCGGCCATGGCAAAATAGGAAAAGTCGATCACACCGCGACTAAGCCAGGGATCATGCCGCCCCTTTTGCAGCGCGCCGAAAATAGCATGCAAAAGCGCCGCCGACAGCGCCAGCGCCAGCGCCAGATGACGCCCCGCCTCTGTCCCCTCAAGGGAAATAAGCCAGTCGCTCATCCGTGGCACACCCAAAAATGGGAGGCCAGCCCCCCAAACCGCAGGATAAATTGGGGGGCCAGCCCCCCAAACCCCCCGGGATATTTCAGGCCAGAAGAAACAGCGGTCGAAAGCGCCATCAGCGCTCGAGTCCGGTCAGGGCGGCAGCAAAGTCTTCGGGATCGAACGGGGCCAGATCGTCGATCTGTTCGCCCACACCAATGGCATGGATCGGCAGGCCGAACTTGTCTGCCAGCGCCACCAACACACCGCCCCGCGCGGTGCCATCAAGCTTGGTCATCACCAGCCCCGACACATCGGCCAGTTTCTGGAAAATTTCCACCTGGCTGAGCGCGTTTTGCCCGGTCGTCGCATCCAGCACCAAAAGGGTGTTATGCGGCGCGCTTGGGTCCTTTTTGCGGATGACACGGACGATCTTGGCAAGCTCTTCCATCAGATCGGCGCGGTTTTGCAGGCGCCCGGCGGTGTCGATCATCAAAAGATCGGCGCCGTCTGCCTCGGCCTTGGTCATCGCATCGAAGGCAAGGCTGGCGGGATCAGAGCCTTCGGGCGCGGTCAGCACCGGCACGCCGGCACGCTCGCCCCAGACCTGAAGCTGTTCGACAGCGGCGGCGCGAAAGGTGTCACCGGCTGCGATAACAACGGACTTGCCCGCCGCCTTGAACTGGCTGGCGAGCTTGCCAATTGTGGTGGTCTTCCCAGAGCCGTTGACACCGACCACAAGCACCACCTGCGGGCGGTTGGGATAAAGCGGCATCGGGCGGGCGACCGGCTCCATGATGCGGGTGATCTCTGCGGCAAGAAGTTGCTTGATCTCTTGGCTCGACAGGCGTTTGCCCATGCGCCCCTCGGCCATGTTGGCGGTGACGCGCAGGGCGGTATCTACGCCCATATCGGCGCTGATCAGCAGATCTTCGAGCTGTTCGAGCATGTCATCATCAAGCGCGCGGCGGGTAACGACGGGCTTGTCGCCACGCCCCAGAAGGCGGCCCAGAAGACCGGGGCGCGCCGCGGCGGCCTCGGCCTTGGTCTCGGGGATTTCCAGCGGTGTGGGCGGCGCCGGGGCCTCACTTGGCGCTTGCGGCAGCTCGGTGGGTCGCTCGACAGGGATTTCCACAGGCGGGGCCTGTGGCACCTCATCGGGGCGCGGCGGGATTTCGGTCGGGGCCGGATCGGGCACCGGGGGGGAAGGCGGCGCAGGGACAGGTGTCGGCTCTGGCTCTGGCTCTGGTTCGGGTTTTGGCTCTGGCTCTGGCTCCGGTTCGGGTTTTGGCTCCGGCGCGGGCTCTGGTTCTGGCACGTCCGGTTGGGCAGGCTCTTCTGCACCGCCCTGATCAACAATAGCGTCAAGACCCTCTTCGAGCTTCGACGAGGATTTGAACAGCCGTTCCTTGAGTTTCGAGAAAAACGCCATGCACCCTCCGATCCGCTTGTTAAACCTCACCTAATGCGGAATGACGGGATATGGAAGCCTTGCCGCGCGATCAGATCTCGTCGGGGAAATGCTTGATGGTAAGGCGAATCGGGTTCGGCGCCGCCTGCCCCAGACCACAGATCGAGGCATCGGCCATCGCGGTACACAGCTCCTGCAAAAGCGGCTGATCCCAGGTGTCGGCCTGCATCAGCTTGACCGCCTTTTCACAGCCCACCCGGCAAGGCGTACACTGACCACAGCTTTCATCCTCAAAGAACCGGAGCATGTTGAGTGCCGCCTGTTTGGCACTGTCGTGATTCGACAGAACCACAACCGCCGCCGAGCCGATAAAGGTGCCATGCGGTTGCAGCGTGTCAAAATCGAGCGGCACATCATGCATCGAGGCCGGCAAAAGCCCCGAGGACGGGCCACCCGGCTGATAGGCCTTGAGGGTGTGCCCATCCAGCATGCCACCCGCTGCTTTAATGATATCGGTGATGGTCGAGCCGGCCGGCAACAGATGCACGCCGGGGGTTTTGACACGCCCCGAGACCGAATAAGAGCGCATCCCCTTGCGGCCATTCTTTTCAACGCCGGACAGAATTTCACCACCCTCGAGCAGGACGCGCGTGACCCAATAAAGGGTCTCGACATTGTTCACGAGTGTGGGCCGGTTAAAGATGCCGACCTGCGCCACAAAGGGCGGGCGATGGCGCGGCAAGCCGCGTTTGCCCTCAATCGATTCGATCATCGCTGATTCTTCGCCGCAAATATAAGCGCCCGCACCGCGCCGCAGCTCGATATAGCCCGGCTCGACTTTAGAAGCGACTTCCAAAGCTTTGATTTCACGTTTCAAAATCTCAATGGCCGCAGGGTATTCATCGCGCATGTAGATGAAACAACATTCTGCCTCGACCGCCCAGGCCGCAATCAGCATTCCTTCAAGGAAAACATGTGGATAGCGCTCTAAGTAAAAGCGGTCTTTGAAAGTTCCCGGCTCGCCCTCATCACCATTGACGGCAAGGTAGCGCGGGCCCGGCTCTGCACGCACAAACCCCCATTTGCGACCCGACGGAAAACCCGCGCCGCCAAGGCCACGCAGGCCGGACGCAAGCAAGGCTTCCTGCACGGTTTCAAAATCGCCCCCCTCGCGCAGCTCGGCCAATTTGGCATACCCGCCGGATGAGCTATAGGCGGCAAAGTCTTGATATTCCGGGATATGTGCATGAGTTTCACCCGCCGCGATTGCCGCCATTACCTTTTCAGGCGTGGCATGATCGATATGGTGATGGCCAAGCTCAAGCACCGGCGCCGTATCACAGCGCCCCATGCAGGGCGCGCGCAAGACACGCACCTCGTTGGGGTCAAGCCCGTCCTCAAGGGCGCGCTTTAGCGCCTGCGCGCCGGCCAGCTCGCAAGACAGCGAGTCGCACACCCGGATGGTCAGCGCGGGGGGCGGTGTTTCGCCCTCTTTCACCACATCGAAATGCGCGTAGAAGCTGGCGACCTCATAGACCTCGGCCATGGAAATGCGCAGCTCTTCGGCAAGCGCCCGCAGGTGCGCCGCCGACAGATGGCCGTATTGATCCTGAATGAGATGCAGATACTCGATCAACAGATCGCGGCGATGCGGGCCCTCGCCCAGAAGCGCGCGCAGCTCTGCCCAGGGCTGATCTTCCAGCTGGCGGCCCTTCGGCGTGTGCCGACCTTTGCCCTTGCCCGATTTCCAGACGCCCTTGCGCTCATCCAGTGCCATGCGATGTTCCTTAGCTATAGTTGTGCCTAGGAATACGGCCTGGCCCGTGCGACTGCGAGATCAAAAGCGACATTCGCGCCCTCGGAAACGTTGAAGCCGCGTAAAAACCGCGCAATCGCAACGTTTTCCCCGCCTTCGCCCCGGACATGCCCTATGTACGCCCCAGATGCCGGGCTATTGTGACGGTAATGATGCAAGTTTCAACCGGGCCAAAAGCATGATCCTCTTTGCCATTGCCACCAGCGTGCCGATGATCCTGATCGGGCTTGCCGCCACATTGGGCGGGGGCTGGGGCTGGCTCGCGGTGGGATATGTCACGGTTCTGGTGTTTCTGATGGACCGGCTGATCGCCAGACCGCTGAAGAATGCCACCCCCGAGGCCGAGTTTCCGGCCGCCATTGCCCTATTGGTCGGGCTGGGGTTGGCGCATTTCGCAGTGCTGGTACTGGCCCTATGGGCCGTGGCGGGGCAAAGCGGGCTTGGCCTGACCGAGCGGGGATTGGTGGCGGTGGCAAGCGCGCTTGTTATGGGTCAGATTTCGCACCCCGTTGCGCATGAGCTGATCCATCGCCGCGCACGGGTGCTGCGTTTCATGGGGCAATTAATCTATACCTCGATCCTGTTCGGACATCACGCAAGTGCGCACCTTAGGGTGCATCACGTGCATGTCGCCAGCCGCAACGACCCCAGCAGCGCGCGCGCGGGTGAGGGGTTTTACCGTTATGTCATAAGGGCTTGGCCCGGCGCATTCCGTACCGGATTGCGCGCCGAGAGCCGCCTGCACATGGGGCAAAACAGGGGAGACTGGCGCCACCCTTATGCGCTTTATCTCGGCGGGGCCACGATCATGCTGGCGGGCAGCGCCTTGATGTTCGGGGCGCGCGGGGTGGCGGCGTTTACCTTTATCGCAGGCTATGCACAGGTGCAGATCCTGTTGTCGGATTACGTGCAGCATTACGGGCTGCGCCGGGCCATGCGCGCCGATGGGCGGGCCGAGCCGGTCGGCCCGCAACATTCCTGGAACGCGCCACATTGGTGCTCTTCGGCGATGACCCTGAACGCGCCGCGCCACTCGGATCACCATGTCAGCCCGGCGCGCGCCTATCCGGCACTCCAGTTAAAGGCCGGGACAATGCCGATGCTTCCCCATTCCCTTCCGGTGATGGCGGTACTGGCGCTGGTCCCGCCACTGTGGCGACGGATCATGGACCCGCGCGCGGCGCAGTGGCAGGGACAAGATACATCTGGCGAGACGGTTCGCGATCTGGCACTCTGAGCCAATGCGTACCCTGTTTTTAACCCTCACCCTTATCGGCCTTGGCGCCTCGGCGCAGGCCCAGATGAACGCCGCCGAATTCGATGCCTATACCCGTGGACACACGTTTTATTATGGTGCGGGAGGCGAGCCCTATGGCGGCGAGGAATATCTGGAGAACCGACGCGTGCGGTGGTCGTTTCTTGATGGCCAATGCCAGAACGGGCGGTGGTACGAAGAGGATGGAATGATCTGTTTCATCTATGACAACCGCCCCGAACCGCAATGCTGGAGCTTTGAGCGTTCGGCAGGCGGGCTTGTGGCGCGGTTCGGCGGTCCACGCGCGATGGCCGAGCTTTATGAGGTCGAAAAATCGGATGCGCCGCTGATGTGCCTGGGGCCAGAGGTCGGCGTATGAGTTTTCATTTTTCAATCTAAATGCCTATTTTTTCCACGAAAATGGCAAAAGAATAGGCTTTAAAGAACATTTCGTCGTTTGGCACGCCTGTAGGTCGGGATGCCTCCGGCGGGAGTATTTTGGGAACGATGAAAGGGTAGGCTTAGAAAAGGCTGCCTTGATCCGAGGCTGGCTTTTTCGGCCTGGAGGGCACGCGTGTGGGTTTTTCGGGCGCGGCGTCGGCAGATAGCGACAGGCGGCCATCAGAGAACTGGATTTCAAGCGCAGCGGCCTTGGCGGCGGTCGCCTTGGTGGTCAGGACCATACCATCCCCGTCACGCACGACTGCATAGCCACGCTGTAGGGTGGCTGTGTAGCCAAGCGTTTCGCGCAGCCGGTCCATGGCGTCGATTTTGCCGCGCCAGTTGGTGGTCTGGCGGGTTGCGGCCTCGCCAAACCGGGTGGTGAGGCGGGTCAGGTCGCGTTTCTTGAGGTCGATATCACGCGACAGGGCACGGATGTTGAGCCGCGCAGCGGTGTTCGCAAGGCGGCGGCGATCGCCATCGACCGCGCGGCGTAACAGGCCGGGGCGCAACGCGCCGGAGATTTCCGAGAGTTTCACCCGGCGGGTTTGCACCGCGCGGACAAGAGCGGCGGGCAGGCGGTCGGACCAGGTATCGAGCCGCTGGCGGGCCGTATCGAGAAGCGTGTCGGCGCGCGGCAGGGCCCGCGACAGGTCGCGCAGACGTTGGCCGCGCATCGACAGTCCCGAGGTCAATGCATGGGTCAAACGCGCATCCTGCGCATCAAGCCAGGCCATCAGATCAAGGCGCACCGGCACCGCCAGTTCCGCCGCCGCCGTAGGCGTGGGCGCGCGCTTGTCCGAGGCATAGTCGATCAGCGTGGTGTCGGTTTCATGGCCCACCGCAGAAATAAGCGGAATATCCGACGACGACGCGGCGCGCACTACAATTTCCTCGTTGAAACCCCAAAGATCCTCGACCGATCCGCCCCCGCGCGCAACGATCAAGAGATCTGGGCGCGGCAGTGGCCCACCGGGGGTGAACGCGTTAAAGCCCTCAATGGCGCGGGTCACCTCGGCTGCGCATTTCTCACCTTGGACGGCAACCGGCCAGATCAGCACCTTGCGCGGGAAGCGGTCGCGCAAACGATGCAGGATATCGCGGATCACCGCCCCTGAGGGCGAGGTGATAACACCAATAATTTCAGGCAGATAGGGGATGGTCTTTTTAAGCTCTGGCGCAAATAGCCCCTCGCCCGCAAGCTGTACCTTGCGTTTTTCCAGCATCGCCATAAGCGCGCCCATGCCGGCCGGCTTAAGGTCTTCGATCACGATCTGATAGCGCGATTGCCCGGGGAATGTGGTCAACCGACCCGTGGCCACCACCTCCATCCCCTCTTCGGGCTGCACGGCAAGACGGCTGGCCGCGCCCTTCCAGATGATACCCGCAAGAACCGAGCGGTCATCCTTGAGGTCAAGATAGATATGGCCAGAGCGCGGGCGCGAAATGCGGCCCAATTCGCCGCGCACGCGAACGTGGCTGAATTCGCCCTCAATCATCCGTTTGATCGCGCCTGAAAGGTCAGAGACCGAAAATTCGGGGGCGTTTTCGCCGGGTGTTGGATCGTCGATAAGATCGGACATGTCTGGTGCCTTGTGTCTGGCTTTGCGCCACCTTAGAACGCGGGGCAAGTGAGGCCAAGCAGGAGTTATGCGCCATGAATATTCTGATCCTCGGGTCCGGTGGGCGTGAACATAGTATCGCCTGGGCGGTGATGCAGAACCCGAAATGTGACAAGCTTATCGTGGCACCGGGCAATGCCGGCATTGCCGTTATCGCCGAATGCGCAAGTCTGGATATTCTGGATGGTGCGGCAGTGATCGGGTTTTGCGAGGCCGAAGCGATTGATTTTGTGATCATCGGCCCCGAGGCGCCATTGGCCGCCGGCGTGGCGGATCGGCTGCGCGAGGCCGGGTTTCTGGTCTTCGGCCCCGGCGCAGAAGCGGCCCGACTTGAGGCGAGCAAGAGTTTCACCAAGGCGATCTGTGATGCGGCGGGTGCGCCAACCGCCGGGTATGGCCATTTCACCGATGCCGAGGCCGCCAAGACCTATATCCGAACCCAGGGCGCGCCGATCGTGGTCAAGGCCGATGGGTTGGCCGCAGGCAAGGGCGTGATCGTGGCCGAAACTGTGGATCAGGCCCTAGAGGCCGTGGACGACATGTTTGGCGGCGAATTCGGAACAGCCGGCGCCGAGGTGGTGATTGAAGAGTTCATGGAGGGTGAAGAGGCGTCATTCTTTGTGCTGTGTGACGGCGAAACCGCCCTGCCCGTGGGCACGGCGCAAGACCACAAGCGCGTCGGCGAAGGCGATACCGGCCCCAATACCGGCGGCATGGGCGCCTATTCCCCCGCCCCGGTGATGAGCGAGGCGGTCACGCAAAAGGCGCTGGATGAGATCGTGCGCCCGTCCCTGGCCGAGATGGTCCGGCGCGGCAGCCCGTTTCAGGGGGTCTTGTTTGTGGGCCTGATGATCAAGGACGGTCAGCCGCGGCTTGTGGAATATAACGTGCGTTTTGGCGATCCTGAATGTCAGGTGTTGATGATGCGTCTTGGCGCGCAGGTGCTTGATCTGCTTCAGGCCGCCGCCGAGGGACGGCTGGCAGAGATGTCGGTCAACTGGGCCGAGGATCATGCCCTGACGGTTGTGATGGCCACCCAAGGCTATCCCGGACCCTATGAAAAGGGTAGCATCATCAAAGGGTTGAATGAGTGTCCTGAAGACAGCATTCACATGGTCTTTCATGCCGGAACAGGGCGCGCCGAGGGGCAGTTTGTGGCCACGGGTGGGCGGGTTCTGGCGGCAACGGCGCGCGGCAGCACCCTGCAGGAAGCCCGAGACCGCGCCTATGCGATGGTGAATCAGGTCGACTGGCCGCAGGGGTTTTGCCGTCGCGATATCGGCTGGCGGGCGCTCTGAGCATCATGGGTTCGGATGGCTTGCGCCATCCGACCGAAGCGAGGGGCGCTGCCCCTCGCGCTCCCCGGAGTATTTTGGCCAAGAAGAAGATCAGCCGCAGGCCATCGACCGTCTGACCTCCGCCGGGCAGGCATCACGTTATCGGCGGCGACGCGCGGGCATGGTTGGGGATCACACGCCTGTCCCGGGCTCAACGACCGGAAGACGGTTGATCACGATCTCGACGTCATTGACCGTGCTGACCCGTCTTCGGGCTGATTGAACGCCGCAGTCACGCTGCCCAGGAAAATGCGGGCGACCTCGGCGCTTGGTGCCAGAAACTCGGGCGGCTCGCTCAATAAATTATCCGGCGGGCCGTCTGCCGCCAGATAGGTCGAGTCATCGCCGAAGAGAATGTAGGACGTCATCGGTCCGCCCTCGAATTCGGGCGGGGTGTACAGGATCTGCACGAATTCGGCAAAGCTTCCCTCCGCGCCCGAGGACGATCCGTCAAACGGCGTGCTGTCAATGATGCCGAACGCACCTTCGAGCGTCGCGTCGACATTCAGCACCACGCGGGTGATGTCGGCCAGCGGGTTTGTCTCTCCCATCGCAAGGTTGAGGTTTGACGCCGAAAAGTCAGCCAGATCGTCGACACCGATATTGAACACGAGATCCGTGCCGTCGCACAGGCGCTCGAGCGGCTCGAGCGGCTCGTCGCTGGCGGGCTCCTCGTCCACGATGTCGATCTGAATATCTTCTGCCTGCGACGGGTCCACCCCATGCACGAGGAACTGAAACGTCTCCGGATCGGCCTCGGCATCCTCCAGTCGCAGCGCGATGGACAAGAGCGAGGCCTCCTCGCCCTCCACCGGCTCAATCGTGACGTCGAAACCGCTGACCGGTTCGGGCTCCCGCTGCCCGCTTGGCGCGCGAACGATTTCGATGCTGTCCTGTGCCGGATCGAAATCATGAAGCTCCGCGATGATCCTGCTGGGCGCCTCCTGATCCACGACCCGGATCAGGAGGCGCCCTCGCCCAAGGTCACGTCAATCTCGGGCAGTGCCCCATTGCGTGGTGTAGATTATTCTCCGGCTGGGTTCTGAGCCGGTTTACGGGGCGGCGATTTTTGCCGGATCCATGGCCGCATCCTCGCAGATGGCGGCGACGGTTTCCAGCGTCATGTAACGGCGTGTGAGTGCCCACTCATTCGTTCTGCTCCAGCATCAGCGCACCGGCGAGGCGTCTAACGGAGGCCTCATCGGGGAAAATACCGATGACATTCATGCGGCGCTTGATCTCTTTGTTGAGGCGTTCAAGCGGGTTGGTGGAGTGGATTTGCCGCCAGTGAGCCTGCGGGAAAGTCTTGTAGGCCAGCACGTCGTCTTCGGCGAGCTTGGGATGGCGTGGCTGGAATGCCTCGATCCGCTTGGCCCAGTGCTCTTTCGAGTCTGCCAACCTGTCCTGATCGAAGGCCGTCCTGGGCGCAGCCGTAACGATGGGGCGGTCGCTTTTGCCGACGCAGGTCAGGGCATTGCGCATGACGTGCACGCGGCAGCGCTGGATGGTGGCACCCAGCACTTTGGCGACGGCGCCCTTCGGGCCTTTATGTTCGTCGGCGAGGATCAGCTTGGCGCCGCGAAGACCACGCCGCGCAGGCCGCGATCGGCCAGTGACCGCAGGACTTCGTCCCAGAACACCTAGGCCTCGCTGGGCTGGATGGCGATGCCCAGAGACCCTCACGGCGCCCGTCCAGATTGACCGCCACAGCCACTATGGCTGCACCGCTGACGATCCGCCCGGAGCGCCGGACCTTGATGTATGTGGCGTCGAGCCAGACGTAAGGCCATTCACCCTCCAGTGGCCGCTCAAGAAAGGCGTCCACGCGTTCGTTGATCTCGACACAGAGGCGCGAGACCTGGCTCTTGGAGACGCCTGTCATGCCCATGGCCTTGACCAGATCATCGACAGAGCGCATTGAAACGCCCTGAATATAGGCTTCCTGAATCACTGCCGTCATCGCCTTTTCCGAGGCGCGGCGGGGTTCCAGAAACTCCGGGAAATACGACTCCTTCCGCAGTTTGGGAATCTGGACATCGACGGCCCCGGCACGCGTCTCCCATCGGCGCGGGCGATATCCATTTCGGTGGTTCCCCCGCCCGGCAGAGCGTTCATGCGCTCGGCGGCACCGCACAGTTGGTCCACATCCAATGCCATCAAACGGTCGGTGACAAAGCCCGGCATCTCGGCCAGAATCAGGTGATCCGATGTCTCTGAAAGAAGCGCCTTCAGCGCAGCAGTTTCTGGTATCGTATTCTTGGTCATGGGGGATCTCCTTGATCGGCAGGTCAGGTTTGCAACCCAATCCCGACCCGAGAACATCCGTGGCCACCCAGAAACCCGCGCGGAATTACACCACACCATGGGGCACTACCCAATCTCACCGTCCAGGCCGAACGGCCTGTCGAAGCTGACCGTGTCATCACCCTCTCCGGCATCAATGACAGCCAGGGTGTTCACGTTCTCGATGAGATCGTCGCCCGTGCCGCCCAACGCCACGGGAAAGGCATCTTCCCCCAGTGTGTCGGAGCCAAGCGAGAAAAACATGGAAATCGTGTCGTTCCTCTCGCCGCCGACGGAGGTGCGACCGTTGAGGTACATGCGGTTATCGCCCGCGCCGCCATCCGAGAAACGGTCCAAAGGCACGAAGCGCCCTGTTTCGCGATCGAATTCGCGGTCGAACTCCCGGTCGAACTCCACCCTGATCGCATCGTCGCCGGGCGTGCCCGTAAGAGCGTCGAGCTCGTCCCATATGGCCACGACGCCGACGTCGCTGGCGTGTTCGCCTGTCGGGCCCTCTTCATCGGACACGGGAACGGGGTCGTTGTCATCGCCGAAGATGAAGGACGCACTCAAAAGACCCATCACCGTCAACATCAAGGCGAGCATGCTGAAATCACCTCTTACCCATTCAGCACCGCATGTAACTATACCCAAAAGGATACGTCACTCTCGCTGCCGGCACATCGGATCAGCCGCAGGTCATCGCCCGCTCGAACCCGGCCCCGCTCGCCTCCAGCCCCAAGACCCACGACCCACGACCCACGACGTGAGGGTATCGCCTTTGAGGCGGACCGCGACGAGGCTGCGTAACCCGGCATCAGCCAGCACGATTTCGGCGCCGCCGCCACACTCGCGCAAGCCGCCCCAGATCACCTCGTCACCGATCCGGTGATTGGTCACGCCGGAAAGCCGCGCGATCTCGGTGAGACCACCGGCGGCCCAGCTCAAAACGCGTAGCGTCTTGGCCAGATGCGGCGTCTCGACATAGGCGATGTCGGTGATTCCGTCGCCGTTCAGATCGGCGACCGCAGCAGGTGCCAGCCATCGAAACCGGGTGCCGATATGCGGCGTGGCGGCGGATTTCACAAGTTCACCCTGACGCAAGCTGTAAATCGCCAGTTGCGCCCCCGCGCGCGGGCTCGATTCGACAAGAACCACGTCGTTCTGCCCATCGCCATCGGCATCCACCACGCGCGGCGCAATATCCTCGAAGACGTGATCGGGCTCCAGCCTCTGTCGCAGATCGAGGCGCTGTTCGCGACCCTGCGCATCGCGCACCGCGAGCACGCGGCGCTCCCGGATCGTCCCCATGATGCGGTGCGCATAGCTGTCGTCAGGGGCCTCGAAACGGGCGGCGGCAATGCCGATGCCGGGCGCGGTGATCCAGGGCTCTTGCGCCCCGACCGCCCCGACCGCCCCGGCAAGAAACGTCGCGAGCGATGTGATGAACACCCCGGCCCGCATCATATCAGATTTGTTTTTCGGGCATATTCACGACCAGACCATCAAGCGCATCGGTCACCTTGATCTGGCAGGTCAGACGCGAGCGATCGGGGTTGGCCTCATAGGCAAAGTCGAGCATGTCGTCTTCCATGTCTTCCTTGGCGGGCAGTTTATCAACCCAGGCCGGATCAACATAGACATGACAGGTCGAACACGCACAGGCCCCACCGCAATCGGCCTCGATGCCGGGGATGTTATTGTCGCGCGCACCTTCCATCACGGTCAGGCCGTTGGCGACCTCGACCACATGTTCGGTACCGTTATGCTCGATATAGGTGATTTTGGCCATGGCTCGGCGTCTCCCTTGACTTTGGTTCGACTGTTTTCCTAGCCAAGCCATCTAAGGCAAGCCAGCCCCATTTGCGACCAAAGATGAAAAGAGTTGCGACAAATCATCCATGTTCTATTTTTGTTCCATGTCGGTTCACTTACCTGCCCCTGTCACACGCCCCACATGGCGCCGCGCGCCCTCGGCGCTTGTTGCCGCGCGCCTGACGGAGCCACCAACCGGGGCGCGGGTTACTGTGGCCGGGCTGGTGCTTGTGCGCCAAAGGCCGGGCACGGCCAAGGGGGTGATTTCCATCACGCTTGAGGATGAAACCGGGGTGGTGAATGTGGTCATCTGGCGCAAAATCTACGAACGGTTCCGCCGCGCTGTGATTGCCGGGCGACTTTTGCGGGTTACCGGTCGGATTGAGCGGCAATCCGGCGTGGTGCATCTGGTGGCCGAGGAGGTTGAGGATATCTCGGCCCTGCTGGACCGCTTGATGCTGCCTGACAGTACACTTTCGCAGGCGGTAAAAACCGGCTAACCTGTGGGCAAAACAGCACCAGACTGCTACCCCAAGAGGCCCGAGCCCATGAAACGCCCGCCCTTCGCCCTGCTGACCCTTATGGTGTTTGGCCTTTCGGCCTGTGAAGCCACCTTGCCCACCGCAGGCGCGGGCGAGCCTGATCTGGTAACCCGCATCGAAACGGCGCCGCCCGGCGCCGCGCCCGGCACCTGCTGGGGCAAACATGTGACGCCGGCGGTGATCGAAACCGTGACCGAACAGATCATCCTGCAACCCGCCGAGATCACCACCGATGGCCAGATGGTTCAGCCCACGCTTTATAAAACGGAAACCCGTCAGGCGATTGTCCAAGAGCGCCGCGTGACATGGTTTGAAACCCCCTGCGCCGCCGATCAGACCCCAAATTTCGTGGCCTCCATCCAGCGTGCCCTCGCTGCACGCGGCCTCTACCGGGGCCCCGCAAATGGCGAAATGGATGCCCGTACCCGCGCCGCCATTCGCCGCTTTCAGGCCCCTGAGGGGCTGGATTCAGGTATCTTGTCGCTGGCTGCCGCGCGCAAGCTGGGGCTGGTCTCGGTCAAACCCGACGCCTAAGTCACACCAGCCCCCGGTTTCTTCTGGCCCTAAATATCCCGGGGGAGACGCCCAAAGGGCGGCGGGGGCAGCGCCCCAAATACCCCAACATCACGCGACACCGTCATCAATAAGCCGCTGCGCCAAGGCGCCATAAGCCTCTGCCATCCCCCCATCACCACAGGCCATCGGCACACCGGCATCGCCCGCAAGCCGCGTCTCAAGGTCAATCGGCAGCGCCGCCAAAAGCGGCAGGCCGAGGCGGGTCGCTTCATCGCTCACCCCGCCATGACCAAAAATATGCGCGGCGTGGCCACAATCCGGGCAATGAAACACCGACATATTCTCGATTAACCCAAGGATCGGCGTCTCGAGCGTCTGAAACATATCGATCGCCTTGCGCGCATCCAAAAGCGCCACGTCCTGCGGCGTGGACACGATGATGGCCCCGTCC
>CBDTZA010000005.1:0-17093 GCA_965364785.1 uncultured Roseovarius sp.
GACAAGGCTAGCAGCCAATCCGCCCCGCCGCCATGTGCAAAACCGAAGTTGTTCGGGCGAAAACCGGCAAGATCGCGTTACGGGGTGAGGTCGGGAGTGAGTATTTATGGAACGATGAAATTGGCTTTACGGGCTTGCCGAGGGTGGTTTGCAAATCTAATCTGATGCAAAGCTAATTTGTAAATCCGGGGCGGGATCATCATGGCGACACAGAAACTCTATGCTGGGGCCAAGCTTCGTGAGACCCGCCAGAGACTGGGGCTGACGCAAAAGGATTTTGCGGCCAAGCTGGGCGTGTCCCTGCCCTATCTGAACCAGATGGAGAACAACAACCGCCCCGTCAGCACCACCGTGGTTCTGGCGCTGGCGCAGGAATTTGGTTTTGATGTCACAGAGTTATCGACCGGCGACGCCGAACGCATGGTCAGCGATATGCGCGAGGCCCTTGCCGACCCGATCTTTGGTGATGACCCGCCGCCGCTGGCGGATCTGCGTCTGACGGCGTCGAACGCGCCGGCCCTTGCGCGCGCCTTTCTGGAATTGCACAGCGCATATCGTCAGACCCATGAACGCCTTGCCTCTCTTGATGAGGCCCTGGGGCGCGAGGATGCGCGCAGCCAATCAAGCCCCTGGGATGAGGTGCGCGATTTCTTTCATTACTGCGACAACTATATCGACACGGTCGATCACGCCGCCGAGCGTTTTGCCACCAGCGGTGCCAAGCTGCCGGCCTATGATCTGGCGACCGAGCGGATGGCGGCGATGGGAATCACGCTGGCGCAGGATGATGTTGGCAAGCTGCGCCATTATGATCGCGCGGCAGGGGTTTTATACCTATCCTCACGTGCCGCCCCCGAAACCCGGCGGTTTCAGCTTTTGTTGCAACTGGCGCTGTTGACGCAGGACGCGCTTTTGGAGGCAACGCTTGATTTCGCACGCTTTCAATCCGATGCCGCCCGCGCCATCGCCAAGATCGGCCTTGCCAATTACTTTGCCGGCGCCGCGATGATGCCCTATGGAGAGTTCCTTGCGGCCGCACAAGAGACCCGGCATGATCTGGAATTGCTGGCCAATCGCTTTGGCGCCTCGATCGAACAGGTGTGTCACCGGCTTTCCACACTTCAGCGGCCCGGCGCCAAGGGCATTCCGTTCTTCTTTGTGCGGGTCGATCAGGCCGGCACGATCACCAAGCGCCATTCGGCAACGCGGCTTCAGTTTGCACGCTTTGGCGGGGCTTGTCCGCTCTGGAATGTGCACCGCGCCTTTGAAACACCGGGGCGGTTCCTGCGTCAGCTGGCCGAGACCCCCGACGGGGTACGCTATATCAGCCTTGCCCGCGATGTCAGCAAGCCGGGCGGCAGTTTTGGCGCGCCGGTGCGCCGCTTTGCGATTGCCTTGGGGTGCGAGGTGAAACATGCGGGCGATCTGGTTTATGGCGATGATCTGGACGTGAGCAACGCGCGCGCGTTCGAGCCAATTGGCATTTCCTGTCGGATTTGCGAGCGCGCAGAGTGTCATCAACGTTCGGTTCCGCCGCTTGAGCGGCGCTTGCAGGTCACGCCCGATGAGCGCGGCGTTCTGCCCTATAGCGTGGGTTAACCGACCGTGGCTTGCAGATCGAAAATCGGCAACAGGATCGCCAGCACGATCACAAGCACCATGCCGCCAACGACCATCATCAATAGCGGGTCCATCAGGGCCGAGACGCGTTTGCGTTCATTGGTCAACCAGGTTTCCACCAACACCGCCGAGCGTTCGGTCATCCGCCCAAGCCGCGCCGATTTCTCGCCCGCGTCAATCAACTGGCGGCAGACCGGGGGGATAAGCGTCATCCGGGCAAGACCTTGGCTAAGGCTTTCGCCAGAGCGCACAGCCTCGGCCAGATTAAGTGCCTCATTGCGAAAGCGGGTGATGACAAGCACGTCACTGGCCGATGTGACCGCGTCAACCACTGTCTGACGGCTGGAAATCACCAAGGCCAGCGTGCGCAGATATTGCGCCGCCGCCGACAGGCGCATCAACCGCCCGATCACCGGTAGTTTCAGCGCAAATTCATGCCAGGCGTCGCGGATACGCGGCACCCGCAGGGCGGCAATGATGCCAAACACCAAGGCGACAAGGCCAATCACCAGACCAATCCAATAGGCCTGAATCCAATCGCTGATGCCCATCACCACCTGTGTC
The DNA here is from genome assembly GCA_965364785.1 of uncultured Roseovarius sp. Taxonomy (GTDB): domain Bacteria; phylum Pseudomonadota; class Alphaproteobacteria; order Rhodobacterales; family Rhodobacteraceae; genus Roseovarius. Next base: position 2,185 of record CBDTZA010000005.1, read on the forward strand.
AGCGGCGGCAATTCGCGCCCCGAGACCGCGAACATCGCGGCAATCTCGGGCGCGACATTGACCATCAGAATGCCGCAAACCAAAAGCGATACGGCGGCAACAAAAGCCGGATAAATCAAGGCTGTAGCAAGCTGTGCGCGGTCCGTGCCGACGCTTTCAAGGTAATCCGCCAGCCCCTCGAACACCGCCGCCACATCGCCGGACACCTCGCCCGCGCGCACGGCAGCCACGTAAAAGCGCGGGAACCCGGCATTGGTCATCTCAAGCGCCACCGACAAAGGTTGACCATCAAGAAGGGCCGCCTTGGCCTCGGCTGCGGCGCCCTCAATCGCCGACGACGTGCCCGAGCTGCGCACCGTTTCAAGCGCCACCTCGGCGGAAAGGTCAGAGGATAAAAGCACCGCCATCTGGCGGGTGAACACCGAGCGCATATCGGCGTTCAGCCTGGTGCGCCGCCCCCGCGAACGGGTCAGGCCCCCGCCCTGTCGCTTGGCATTGATGTTTTCGGCAAAAAGACCCTGACCGCGCAGAATATCGGCGGCCTGGGCCTCACTTTCGGCGACAAGTGTGCCTTTTTTGCGCTGCCCCTCCGCGTTGAAAGCGGTATAGCTGAACGCCCTCACAACGCGTCGCCCACCACGCGCAGCGCCTCGGCAAGGCTGGTTTTACCGGCGGCGACCTGATGTAGGGATTGACCAAAGAGGGTCTGATCGGGCGCAAGCGCGACCTGTTTCATCTCAAGTTCAGAGCCGCCCTTGTCGATGGCGGCGCGCAGGGTTTCGCTGACCTCAAGGATTTCAAACACCCCGACCCGACCCGCGTAACCGGTAGTGTTACAAGTCTCGCAGCCAACCGGATGATAGATTTCATCCGGCACCGATAGCTTCGCCACGCGAAAATGCTGGGCCTCATCGGGCGTGGGCGTGGCGGCGCGGCGGCAGGTTTTGCAGAGCTGACGCAACAGGCGTTGCGCGATCACGCCGCGTAGGGTGGAGGCGATCAGAAAGTCATCGAGCCCCAGATCGCGCAGCCGCACAACCGCCCCGACCGAGCCATTGGCGTGCAGCGAGGAAAACACCAGATGCCCGGTCAGCGACGCCTGCGCCGCGACACTTGCGGTTTCCTTGTCGCGGATCTCGCCGACAAGGATAATATCGGGGTCCTGACGCAGAGCGGCGCGCAGACCGGCGGCAAAGGTCATGCCGATCTCGGCATTGACCTGACTTTGCGAAATCCCCGGAAGGTCGTATTCGATCGGGTCTTCGGCGGTCAGGATGTTGCGGATCTCGTCATTGGCGAGTTGCAGCAGCGAATAAAGCGTAGTGGTTTTGCCAGAGCCGGTCGGTCCGGTGGCCAGAATAATGCCATTGGGGCGCCCGGCCATGCGCTCGAGTACGCTTACCTGATCGGCGCGCAGGCCAAGCTGTTCCAGCGGCATAAGCCCCGCCGAGCGATCCAGCACCCGCATCACCACCCGTTCGCCGTAATTGCCCGGCAGGGTCGAGACCCGAACGTCAATCGCCCGCCCGCCAAGGCGCAGGGAGATATGGCCATCCTGCGGCAGGCGGGTCTCGGAAATATCAAGGCCTGACATCACCTTAAGGCGTGACACCACGCGGCGCACCGGCACATCCTGACGGTCCAGCACCGATTGCAGCATGCCATCAACCCGCATGCGCGCACGCAAGCCGCCCTCGTTTGGCTCCACATGAAGATCCGACGCCCCGGCACGAACGGCGCGGCGCAAAAGCTGGTTCACCAGCTGGATCACCGGCGCCTCTTCTCCGTCTTCCAAAAGGTCGCGCGGGCCCCGGCCATTGGCGTTTTCTTCAAGATCAAAGCTGAACTCGCCATCGGCGTCATCACCGGTATTGCCACCCTGATACAGCGCCGCCAATTGAGCCTCGAAGGCGTCAATTCCCAGATGCTCGACAATAAGGGGGGCACCCGCACGACGACGCGCCTCGCGCAGACCAAGCGCGCTTGCCTCAGGTCCGGCCAGCAATTTGCCGCCTTCGACCAGAACCTGCTGATCGCGCGCAAGCGTGAAGGGCAAAAGCGGCGGGGCCATGATTATCTGTCCACGAATTGCAACCGCGACGGCAGCGGCGGAAAGCGCCTGTTCTGCGCACCCTTGTCGATAAAGCCGGCATCAAACGGTTGGTTCAGATTGGCGCCGTCAAACGGAAAGCTTGAATCGGGCACTTGGGGATAGGTGCCATCATCGGGCGGGGCAATCGCGGCGCTTGCGCGCTTGGCCTCGCGGGCAAGACGACGGGTAAGCTCGCGCGCCTCACTGTCGCTGCTCAGGATACGGGGGCGCATCATTATCAGCAGGATGCGCTGATTTTGCGAGGTACTGCGGCCTTTGAACAGACGCCCCAGAAGCGGCAGTTCGCTTAGTCCCGGCACGCGCTGATTGACCGATCCGTTGCCATCCTCCATCAGCCCGCCAAGCATGATCACATGCCCGTCGCGCACCAGGACATTGGTCGTCAACTCTCGCTTGGATGTGATCTCACCCCCCGCTGCCGAGGCAGAGTTGGTCAGGTTTGACACTTCTTGACTGATGGCCAAACGCACGGTTTTGTCGCGGGTTATCTGTGGGGTCACCTTGAGAGTCAGGCCGACATCCTGGCGCTCGATGGTCTGGAACGGCTGGGTTGGCACGGCGCTGTCGCCGACGGTGGAAAAGCTACCGGTCACGAAGGGCACGTTCTGCGCCACAACGATTTCAGCCTCGCGGTTGTTCAGTGTCAGGATTGAGGGCGTCGACAAAAGTTTGGTCGAACTTTTGCTCGCCAGGGCCGACAGAAACCCGCCAAAGCCGCCCTTGTCAAAGGCGGCGATGGTGCCGCCGGTGCCGCCGCCCGTGGGGTTGTTGCCCGCAAGCACGGTGCCCACAAGGTTGGTCAGCGTCGGGCGGCCCTCCAGCGCAAATTCCACCCCGCCAACCGTGGCATCCTCGATCACACCGCCGAATTGGAACGACAGGTCAGAAAAGCTATCGACCGAAAGCTCGAAAATCACCGCTTCGATCAACACCTGATCAGGGCGCTGATCAAGGCCACGCACCGCGGCCACGATGGCATTTACGCGGTCCGACGGCGCGGTGATGATCAGGGCGTTTTGCTGTGGCTCGGCGACGATCGTGATCGCGCCATTGCCAGAGACAGCCCCATCCGCAGAGGTCGCCTGTGCGCCAAAGCTTTGGCGGACCACATCGGCAAGATCGCTTGCATCGGCATAATTCAGGCGCACCACCTCTGTGGCGATGCTGCGCTGTGGTTTATCAAGCTGATTGACGATATTGCGCACCCGATCGCGAAATTCCGGCGTGCCCGACACGATAAGTGCATTTGAGCGGCTATCGGCCGACAGGCTTGAGCCGGCAGGCGTAATCGCCAGCGCCGTGATCACCCCCAGCATGTCTGCCGCATTGCCATTGCGCAACGGGATGGTTTCGATCGAATTGCGGCTTGGGGTGTCCAGCCGGTCCACCAGCAGCACGATGCGTTGAAAGTTTTCGCGCCGGTCCGACAGGATCATAAGCCCGGCATCCGGCACCGTCGACAGCACCGCCTCGGCGGGCAAAAGCGGGCGCACCACCTCGGCAATATCGGCGACCGGGCTGTTGCGCACCACGATCACGCGGGTTTCATAATCACCCCCAAGCCTGGCGCGTTCCTGCCCGGGCGCCAATTCACGCGCCACGGCAATCGGAACGATCCGGTCCGCCTGATCGCCTTCAACAATGGTCAGGCGGTTAAGCTCTAGAACATTCAAGAAAATTTCATAGATGGCCGAGGGTGAAACCTCATTAGGCGCGACCACGGTCACACTGCCTTGCACTTGGTCATCAAGGATGAAATTCCGGCCTGTGGATTGTGCCACGATCTGCACGAAATCGCGCAGACTTGCATCGCGCAAATCCAATGAAACCTGGGCCATCGCAGGAAACACCTGCGCCGACCACATCACCGCCCCTAGGGCCAGAATCTTAATAAATCGCATGATTATAAATTACGAACATCATCAATAGATACCGCCCGCCCATTATTATTGCCTCAGGAAATCAACCACCGTTTGTCGGCAGTTTTTTGCTATTGCTGTGAACTCTACCTGATTTCCTATCACGTTTCTATTGTTAAACAGCCTCTGGCGTACTTATGACTCACCCATGAGATTTTTCGCTCAAAATCCGGATTTTCCTTGGCCCGGCTTCTGTGGGACGTGATAGGAGAGGCATATTAAGATTTTCAGGAGGGCGCATGCGCTTTCGTTTTCACATCAGGCCGTTGATTTTGCTTCCCGTTTTGATGGCTATTGCAGCCTGCGAACCGAGCACGATCAGCGAGGGCAACAATTTTCAGCGCAAATACAGCACGGCGCGCAAAGCGCTTGAGGCGGGCAATTATGACACCGCGATCAACAGCTATGCTTTGCTGATCCCTCAATCGGGCCCACTTGAACCGCGTATGCGGCTTGAATATTCTCACGCGTTGTTGCGCGCAGGTCGCTATGACGAGGCCGCCCAGGTCGCCGACGCCCTCGCCAGCAGCCTTAAAGGCAGCGACCGTGCCGCGGCCCTCGCGGTCAGTGGCGCCGCGAGGCATGAAAGCGCTCTCGCCGATATCAGCGCAGGCACGACCGGCCCCAAAACCGTGGCCAATCTGCGCGCCGCAGATGCCGCGTTGAAGGAAATGATGACGCTTGATCCTGATCTTGATCCACTGGGGGCCATGGACTCGCGACGCAAGGATATCAAACTGGAACTCAAACAGCTTGGCGCGCCTGGTTGACGCGCGCCTGAGCCCTCACAACAGCGGCCAATCCAGTGACAGATCGAGATCGCGGCGCACAACCCAGGATGTGCCGTCCTTGCGTGCCATCCGGTCAAGCGCCTCCTGCCAGTCGGTCGGCATCTTCCCCGCATCCTCAATCCGCATTTCGAGCACCGCAACCGGGGTGCCAAAGCGGCCCTCGAGCGTACCGGTGGCAAAAATCAGGTCACCTTCAAGGCTAAAGGGCGCGCGCCAGCCGCCGCCCTGATCTGACACCACAGTCATTTCACCAGTGCCAACCTCTTGCCCATTGATCCGCGCCGCGCTCAGACGGATCTGGGCGCCAAGCGAGCGCAGGCTGCGCTCGGGCAAGGCCAGATCGGCGCGCAGGCCCTCGACGGCAAGCAGACCGTCCAACGCCACACCCCGGATCAGGTCGGGCAAATCCCCAAGCAGCACCTCAACCCGGCCACCGCGCAGCTCGGCCCGGTCCCGCGCCGCAGGCAGGCCAAGCTCGGCCTGTCCCGCAAGTCCCGGCGCCACCGCCGTCAGATCCCAGATCGCGCCAGGGGCTGCGAGGCGCGCAAACCGCCAGTTGAAATCGGTCTCGACCGGAAGGCCCAACGGACGGATGCCGCGCGCCTGTCCATGCCAAAGGGTCGCGGCGTTATCGACCGGAGCGGCCCAACCCGGCACCATCTGCGGCGCAAGCGCACGTAAATGCCCGACACGTCCCTCGCTGAGCACCACAAGAACCAGACCGCACAGAACCCCGCTGAAAATCAGAAGAAACCGCTTCATTGGGCAATCACCAGACGCAAATCGGTGGCGACCACATCTTCGCGCTCGCCCCTCTCAAAGGTAAAGCCGGTAAGCGTGTAGCCCCAGCTTGTCTCTTGCTCGGTCAGCCATTCGGCCAGCTTGGTAAAGCGCACCGCGTCAAACCGCATGGTGATGCCACCATCGGCGGCATTGGCCAATTCGCTGGCCTGCTCGCGCAATCCGGCCTCGACCAGGCTGGCCTCGATCCCGCTAATGCCGATCGGCGGGCCGGCATTTGCCCCCTCGCCCGCATTGCGCAGCGCCGTGGTTTCCGAGGCATAAAGCAGCGACTGTTCCGCCACCCAAAGCTCTGTTGCGCGGGTCTCTGCCACCGCGCGCTGCGCCTCTTGGCGCGCATCGGCCAGCGGCAAAGCCACCCCGTAAACAAGCCCCAGCGGCAGCGCCACAAGCGCCAGCATCGCCACCAGCAACCGCTCGCGCCCACTCAGGCCAAGCAAGGCCCCGATCGCCCAATCCATGACCCCCGTCATCGCCGCCCTCCGTTCTGCGTGACCGCCATCGCCAGCACCGCCTCGATGCCGGCCCCCTCGCGGGTTACCGATTGCGCGACGCGCGGCTCGACGCCTGTCGTGCGCAAGGCGGTCACAAGCGCGTCAAGGGCCGCGAAATCCACAAGTTGCAGATCAATCACCAGACCCGCACCGGGCTGATAGCTGACCCGCGTGATGGTGCCGTCATTATCGGCCAGAACAGCCCCTGCGCGGCGCAGCACATCAAGCGGGCGTGCCTCGGCATCACCGTCGCTGCGCGCTGTGCGGGCACGCTCAAGGCGCTGTGTCACCTGGGTTCGAATGTCCAAAATCGGCCCCGTCGGGATCATCACATCGCGCAGGATGCGTTCGGCATTCTGGCGATACGCCAGGGATTGGTCGCGCAAGTCGCGGGTTTCCATCACCGTGGCCGCAACCCAGCCCACCAGCCCCAGAACCGCCAGCCCGACCGGCAGGCGCAAGCCGCGCAGCGTCCGGCGCATCTCGGCGCGCTCGGCGCCCGGATCGCGCGCCAGATCAAGCGCAAGTTCGCCATATCCAAAGACCAGCGGCGGCGATACGTCATGGGCCGCCAGCTCTGAACTCGCCCCACAAACGGTCATATTCTGCGCGCTGAGATAGGCATCAATCTCGGGCGAGGCATCCCCAAGACGCAGCACCGCGCGCGGCGGCGATGTCGCGGCCGCCTCTTTGAGCAGGGCAAACGCCAGATCGGGCTCGCCGGCAAAGCCATCCTCTGGCCCAAGGCGCGCGCGGATTTGATCGTCGCGGGCCTCAATCACCCAAAGGCCGGGCGCCGCCGGCAAGGCAAGGTAATCAGGCAGAATCGACCGACAAAGCGCCCCCGCCGGGGCCACCGCGCGAGCCCAGCCCTGACGCTCTTCTATGTCGGTGACCAGCACCCGCTGCCAACCATCACGCGTGCCCGCAAGGCGCGCCGGGCGCAGATCAAGCCCCGCATCCGAACCGCCATAGGCATCGCGCAATTGCCGGTTCGCGACCCGGTCCCGCGCCTGCCCCTTTAGCGCATCCGGCAAATCCAGCCGCACCAAAGGCGCCGCCGCCCCCGGCACAAGCGCCACGAACGGAGCGGTCGGCAAAGCCCCCCCCGATGCCAGGTCATGGGTTTTAACCGGCGTCGCGCTGCCGCTTTTTTTACGTTTTAAAACAAGGGTCATAGCGGATCCGCCCGGCGATTCTTGATTTCTACTGCACCCGTCAGCGTGGATCGTTCTACAGTCACAATGCGGCTAAGAATACGCCCATCGAGCGCGAGGTCAAACCGTGTCTGAAACCAGCGGCTCGACACGCCCAGCCCGCCATTGGGGGCCTGCGCTTGGTCTATCACGCGCGGATGTAGCAAGCGTTCGGCGCGTTCCGTGAAATCCCCGCGATTGCTGAATGGCAGCCGGTTGCGGTCCGCGATCAGCCGCTCAATTCCGGCGGGGTTGGCGGTGGGTAAAACCGCGCCCAGAACCTCGGCCGAGGTGGTATTCACATTGAGCGACGTGCCGGCAGGCAGAGCCGCAACAAACGGCAAAAGCCGGGTGTAATGCTCGGACGTCATGCCCCGCACAAGGCGCAATTCCTCAATTGCGTCAATCGGGCCGCCGGGCGGACGCAGCGGCACGTCGCGCGCACCATATTCCTCAACCAGAACCGGGCCGCGCACCTGTACGAACCCGGCCACCTCACGGGCCAGAGCCACCGGCAGGCCAAGGCCGCGCAACAACCTCTCAAACGCCTGCACCGCGCCAAGATCACCGGGATCACTCAGGGCATTCACGTTGAAAAGCCCCTGAAGATCGGTGATTTTCCCAACCAGTTGCGCGCGGTCGATATCGGCCTCGAACCTCTCAAGCGCCCAGCCTTCAAGCAGGTGATCAAGGTTCTGGTCACGCTCCCAATCGGCGCGCAGCACCGGATCAATCAGCCATTCAGCCGCATCAAGATGCAGCATTGCCTGTTCGCTGATCTGCACATGCTCGACCCGGCTGCGGCTGGTTTCCGCCCGCAGCATAAGCCCTGCCGCCACAGCAGAAATCGCCGCCACCATGATCAGCGCGTTCAACAGGGCAATGCCGCGATCCTGTGTCATCAATAGCTCACCATCACCCGCAGGGGGCCATAAACATCCGAGTCAAACTGGATCTCGACCGCATCCGGCAACTCCGGGCGCGGCAATGGACCGGGCAGGCCCCAATCCGCGATCCAGCCTTCTTCGGCGCCGGCATAGGCGCTGACGCGAAAGCTTGCAATATTGTCAAAAACCACCATTTTCGGCGCAAGTGCGGTGTCCGAGCCGGGGCGCAAAACCGGCCAGACCTGCCGGATCAATCGCTCGTCTTTGCGATCATAGCGCCAGATCACCCGCGACAGGCCCGCCGCCTGAACATCCGGCAGAACCGGCTGAGCCGAGACGGAAAAGGCAAGGATGCCATCCTCGGCGCTTTGATCCAGAAAGGCCGGTTCCGGCTCGATGCTTTCGGGGGGCCAGAACGGGCGCGGCGCGGCAGATTTCAGATCATTGCGCAGCAAGGCAAGGCCGCGCGACAGCGCCGCCGCTTTTTCATCGGCATCGGTGATCCGGTCGCGAGCGCGCATCATTCCGCCAAGCGCCTGCAGGCCCATCACCGCCACCATGGCAAAGATCGACAGCACCGCAACCAGCTCCAGCAGGGTCAGACCCCGGTCCTGCGCCGCGCGGGTTGGGCTGGCCGCCGTCATGGCAAGACCTCGGTGCGTGCGATGACCACGACGCGCCCGCCCGGCTGATCGGGGGTGCGGGCGGTTATCGTCGCCTCGGTAAACCCGGCGCGGGTGGTTTTTTCGGTCACCGCAATCTGCCAGGTATAGGGGCCATAGGTAACACGGTTGGTCAGGCCGCGCGCACCAGTCGCCCCCAAAAGTCGCAACTCTTCAGCCCTGTTCAAGGCCACTTGCATGGCCATGACACGGGCCGCCTCGCCACCAAGAACGCGGCCCGCCTGATCGGCGCTGCGCAGGGCGGCGATGGTGCCGATGGACAAAACGAACACCGCAATCACCAATTCCAGAAGGGTCACGCCGCGGGTGCCATCGCCGCCCGTGATAGTGGTGTCAGGGCGCGTCATATCCCCTCGCATTTCAGCCCGGCAAACCCGGCCGAAGCACAGCGGGTGAGAGTGCCATTGCCGATAAAGCTGACCTCGAAGCGGGTGACCTGGCCATCGGGCAAAAACACCAGATCGGGTAGGGGTTCGCGGGCCAGATCCTTTGGAAGTATGGGGCCGTTTCGCCCTTCAAACCGCACTTCGCCGCGAAATTTCTGAGCCCGGCCATTGGGTTGCCATCCCTCGGCCTCTGCGCCCGGAAGGGCCGGCAAAAGCACTTGCCAGCCTTCGGGCAAAAGCGCGACTCCACGCGCGGCATGGCCAAGAATGGCCGCATCGCGCAGCCGGTCATAGGCCGCGCCAAAGCGCAAAACATCGCTGTCGCCGCTATTGCGCTGTGTTACGGAAAAGGTTGCCGTGACCGACAAAACGGCGATCACCGCGACAACGATCACCATCTCCAGAAGGGTAAATCCGTGCTCGGATGCTGATCCTATTCGCTCCATGAGCCGAGATCCGCATCAACGCCATCCCCACCTGAAACGCCATCCGCGCCTAAGGTGAAAATATCAAATTCGCCGTGAATACCCGGCTGCAGATATTGATAGGAATTGCCCCAGGGATCCTGCGGCAGGCGGTCGATATAGCCGTTTGACGCGTAATTTTGCGGCACCGGAGCGATCGTGGGGGCCTCGGACAGGGCAAGCAGGCCCTGTTCAGTGCTGGGATAGCGGAAATTATCGAGCTTATAGAGCTTGATCGCCCCGCTCAGCACCGCCAGATCCGATTGCACCCGCGCCACACGCGCCTGATCGGGGCGATCAATGATACGTGGCATCACCACGAGCGCGAGAATCGACATGATGACCACCACGACCATCAGCTCCAGCAAAGAAAAGCCGGCCTCGCCATTCGCTTTGGCAGGATTGCGGGCCGGGTATGACGTATTGATTTTCATGGTAAAATAGGTCCGTAAAAAATATAGATTACAGAATGAATCATAGACCAAGGGGGCGCCTTATACAATCACAGCCTTGCGCCCCCGGCCCCTTTTCAAGCATCGGATTGCCCATGCCCGCCACAGCCCCGCTTGCCTTTTTCCTGATCCTGTGCGGCGCGGCTGTGGGATCCTTCATGGCCGCCTGGGCGGACCGCCTGCCACGCGGGGAAAGCGTAGTGTCCGAGCCCTCGCGATGCCGGGGATGTGGGGCGGCTATTGCCTGGCGCGACAAGGTGCCGATTCTGTCCTGGCTTCTACTGGGTGGCAAATGCCGGGCCTGCGGTGTCGCGATCCCGAAGCGCCTGTTTTACGCCGAAATCGCAGGCGCCGTGATGGCGATTCTGGCAATCTGGGTAGCGCATTCACCGCTGCATATGGGGCTTGGGGCGCTCTATCTCTGGATATTGTTGGGGTTGGTGATGTGCGATTTGGCCGCCTTTCGCCTGCCCAATGCGCTGACCGGGCTTTTGGGTGTCGTCGGGCTTGGACTGGCTTGGGAAGACCCGTTTCGTGGCCCGCTTGATGCGCTGATTGGCGCCGCAGTCGGGGCCGGTGCGTTTCTTTCTATTCGCATTGTTTATCAATGGCTTCGCGGACGCGAGGGCCTGGGATTAGGGGATGTCAAACTGATGGCTGGCATTGGCGCCGGATTGGGTGCAACCGCCCTGCCGATGGTGGCATTGATCGCGGCGATGGCGGCGATGGGTGTTGCGATTATTGCCGGGTGGCGCAAAGGAGAGCGCCCGGGATCGACCGAAGAAATTCCATTTGGCGCCTATCTGGCAGCGGCCGCAGGCCTGTGGTTCCTGGTCGGATAGGTCACTGAAACCGGACCTGAAAAAAGCATGGGCGGCGGGTTTCCCCACCGCCCACTACGTACCGTAAGAGCCCATTACTCAAAACCCTAGGGTACGATCCACTCACTGACGACGCGGTAGCCAACCCGCTCTTCCGGCGCCAGTTCTGCGATGAACGCGCCTTTAGAGGCGAATCGCTGCCCCGGTCCAAGACCCAGTTCGGGATGGGTGCCGGGATTTAGTTCATTTTCCGCCTCATGTTCAATGATTTCAAGCACATAATCGCGATAGAAATCATTAATTGCATGCATGAGACCGAATTCGATCATCGTCAGTGCATAGTAGGTTTGAAGTTGAATACGCGGGTGGGTGACCTCCAACCGACGCGTGTGCATCCAGCCGCGAATGCGGTATTTACGCGGATGATACGAGCCCGGCTTGTCATAGGGCCAGATCAGTTTCGTGCGCGCTATCATATCGGATGGAAAGGCCGCGTTGGCACTGTCCTTGCTGGCCGATGGCAGCGCAATCATCGCCGCCTTGGGATCAACTTCGGCCAGAACCTTGACCGCCTCTTCAACATCCTGGGGCCAGATCACAAGCGCCTCGGCATCCGCATGACTTGCCAGAGCGGCACGAAGCCCCTCGACCCCGTCATATTCAACGGTCTCAACCTCGGTTCCCTCAAGCACCATTTCCATGGTCCGGCTAAAGGCCGCCGCAGGGCGTGTGCCTTGCGGACCGGCGCCGTGCAGTTGAACGACACGGGCTGGCGGATTGGCCTGATCGCCAAGATGGATCGCCAGGGCCTCGGCCTCGAGCGCGATACCGCGATTGAAAAACACCGAATAGCCATAGCGCCCCTCGCCCGGCGTGGGCAATTCGGCATTGGGGAAGATGCAGGGCAAACGCTTGTCATCGCAGAATTTGCCAATCTCATCCCAGGGCCCTTTGACCAGGCCGCTGACCGACGCAAAGACCGGTTGTTCTGCATATTTGGCCTCAAGCTGGGCGCGCCATGTTTCGGGCGGACCTTCAAGACGCCAGACATGCAGGTTCCAATAGCGATAGGCACTGACAAAGTTCGAGCGATAGTTCGGCGAAAAAGTCGGGTTCGTCGTGTCGCCCTCGGTGTCTATGTTCATATACTTAAAGAACACTTCCATCGTGTCGAGCATCGCCTCTGCTTCGCCCGGATCGGCATCTGGGCCGATGATCGTGGCAAAGTGAATGTTACGCTCATCTACGCCGGGATCGATTTTGCCCGACAGGTCCTTGAGGAACGCAGCCAGATTGGCGACATCAGCCGTCGACATCTTATAGCGCGGCATGATCGGGTCAAACTCGTGGCCGGCCGCATCCACACCATCGCGCAGCGCGCGGGCCAGAAGCGTCTCGTCATAGGCGGGGCGCATACGCGGTTGACGCACGCGGGCCCAAAAGCTCGGCGGTTGCACCTCTTGATAGAGGTCCTTGAAAATCCGGTTGCGGTCCAGACGCTTCTTGTCGAACAGAATATTTCCCATGATCGGCGGCACATAGTTGCCCCCCTCAGAGGTGCCAAAGCCGCTGGGGCGGTGGCAGTTCACACAGGAAAACTGTGCGCCGGAAATTTGAACATCGCCCTGGGTTACGCCGGTGACCGGCTTGCCGTCAGCGCCGATCCCATCCCAATAGAGGCGGCGACCAAGCTCGGCGTCGCCCGCTTGCCCCGCCCCGGCCAAAACCGGTGTCGCAGCCAGAACAAGCGCCAGACCGACACGGCGCAACGTATTGCGCATCGAATGTACCAGCATCAGTTCACCTCGGGGCGAAGCAGATTGGCATATTCATCCGCCAGTTCCTCGGAGGACAAAAGCCCCTCAAGCCGGAGCCAAGGCGCATCTTTGTCCTTGCGCAGGAAGGTCAGCGGACGGTGATACATCTTGTTCTCGCCTTTATACACGGCATCAAAATCGCGCACGACGGTAAAGATATCGTCAAACTGTCCGGTCAAAAGCACCCAATTGTCGCGCGCGTCATGCAATTTGGCATATTCGCGCAAGCGGCGGGGCGTGTCATATTCCGGGTCGATCGAAATCGACACCATCAGGTAATTCTCGTCGATGGCCACAAGATCTTCCTGGGTCTGGCCAAAGGTGGCAGTCATCACCGGGCAGATCGTGGCGCAGCTGGTGAACACAAAATTCAGCAGCACAGGCCCGTCAAACGTCATCAGCTCAGCAAAGTTCACTTTGCGAGCATGCGAGTCGCGCAGGGTTATGTCGGACATGTGATAATCATTCAGGGTACGTTTGTACTGAAACCCGTCGCGCATACCAGTCTGGCTGTCATTCGCGGCTTGGCTGCTATTCTCGGCATCCATACCAAGATGAAGCGGCATACGGTGATCTGCGGCGTCGGTGTCTGTGCCGTGATCGGTCCCGTGGCCTTGCATGGCGGCGGCGGTGTTGTCATGGGTCTGGACATGATCCTGTCCGTGTCCCGAGGTGTGGCCTGAATGCTCGCTCCCGGCAGTGGCAGGCGCGGCAAATCCGACAAGTGCAACACTAAGGGCACAGGCCGGAACAGCACTCAGAGCAGCTTTGATATGTTTCATTTTAAGTCTCCGTCGAGAAAGTAATGTCTCAAAATGACGGGCACCGGCGACCTAAGCCGCCGATACCCTTTTTTATAGTCTCTTAGTGAATTGACCACACGGCCGTGTCGTGGTGCAGAGCATCGAACTGATACATCCGCAGACGACGGGAAGGCTCGTAGGAGAATTCAATTTCAAGATGGTGCTCACCAACGCCGTCAGTGTTGACGTAGTTGGATACCGCATCAGGCGTACCGCCCATCGCTGAATAGAGCGCGTCTGTCCAGTGATGGTTGCCTCTCTTGTAGCCAATCACCTGATCCATCACGCTGTTCAGAGGTGTCGGCGCAACCTGCTCCGGACGTGTCGCAACCGGGATCGGGATTGCACCCTGACCAGCAACATGGATCCAGAAGGCGTTCCGGCCGAACGTGAAGAGCGGACCAGTACCACCAACAGGCAGGGTGTTGTGGAAGGTATTTTCCCAGCCACGCAGACCGCCAAAGTCAACCAGAACATAGGCATGAACATAGTAGTCACCATTCAGGAGCTGAACTTTGACAACATCACCGCGTTTGTCCCAGACACCCCTACCGGTCAGATTAACTTCTGCGATACTATCGTGCTCCGCAACTTGTCCGTAAATGGTGTTGTTTATGAACAGAAGGGTCTCGTCATAGCCTTCACCCATTTCATAGCCGGTCGGCAGCTTGTTGCGATTGCCCCAGTCATAGAAGGCTTCGCGAATTTGGCCGATCTGTGCCTGGATAACCGAGCCGTTGAGACCACGGAAGTAACGACCGTGACGACGGTTGGTGTTCATGTTCGCAAGTTCGCGGAACATGGCCCACATACGCTTGGCCGGTGCTGTGTCGCCGATCATTTCGATCGCCGCCAGTTTGCTGGCTTCGCTTTCGCGCGGGTTTTGACCAAAAACACCGATCTCGGCAAAGTTACGGGGCTTCCCAGCAATTGTCGCCCGAACGTTTTCAGTTACCTGAACCCGCGGCGGGTGGTTCCGCCAACCCCAGTGATAGCTGAGGTTCCAGAAGCGTGCCGGGGGCATCTTCATGTTGAGGGTGTACATCAGGCCCTCTTCCATCGGGAAGAATGTCTGATCCATACCGACGTTCGGGATACGCGGAGTAGCTGCTCCCCCTTGCGTCAGGTCAGGCCCGCCAACATCCGAAAGGTTAAGTTCCAACGGATCATCATAAACCATCATATACGGCGCGAAATCTTCGTGCCCACGGTTCAGGATTTTGACGTTGTACTTGATGAACCACTCGTCGTTGTCGTCAACCGCAATAGGATCGATATAGGC
>CBDTZA010000006.1:0-17014 GCA_965364785.1 uncultured Roseovarius sp.
AAACCCTCAAGGTGCATGGCGCAAGCCGCAAGCCCATCGGCATCAAGCCCGCCCTTTGGATCGCCGTACCAGGCATGAAACCGAAAGAACCGCAGAATGCGAAGATAGTCCTCTTGGATGCGCTGCACCGGGTCCTCGATAAAACGCACGCGTCCGGCCGTGAGATCATCAAGCCCGCCCAACGGATCAAGAACTGTGCCGTCGGCGCGCGCATAAAGCGCGTTCATCGTGAAATCGCGACGGCGTGCATCGGCGCGGATATCACCCCCAAAGGCCACGGTGGCATGGCGGCCAAAGGTCTCGACATCTTCGCGAAACGTGGTCACCTCGTGGGGAATGTGACCCGAAACCACCGTAACCGTGCCATGATCAATGCCCGTCGGCACGGGCTTTAGCCCTGCCGCACTGGCCAGCTTCATCACCTGATCGGGCAGGGCATCGGTGGCAATATCGATATCACCCACCGGCGCGCCCAAAAGAGCGTTGCGCACACAACCGCCAACAAACAGCGCCTGATATCCGGCATCAGTCAGCATTTTACAGACATCCTGCGTCGCGCCAGCCCTGATCCAGTCTTCGGTGATCTGCATCATGACTTCGCCAGATCAGCCAGGCTGCGCAAAATGCGCGCAGTGGCACCCCAGATGTAATAGGGGCCAAACGGCACCGTGTAATAGCGCCGCCAACTGCCGCGCCAGCGACGTTGTTCGACGCGGAAATGCGACAGGGTCAGCAGGTGCGCCAAGGGCACCTCGAATACCTCATCCACCTCACCCGCCTCGGGGCGCGGCACAAAGGGTTGCGACACGCGTGCCAGAACCGGCGTCACATCAAAGCCAGTGACGGTTTCATGTTTCGGCAGATGGCCCAACACCTCGACATTGGCGGGATCAAGGCCGATTTCCTCTTGCGCTTCGCGCAGGGCGGTGGCGGTGATGTCGGCATCGGTCAGGTCCTGCTTGCCACCCGGAAAGGCGATCTGGCCGGGATGATGCTTGAGCGCAGACGAGCGTTTCGTCAGGATCACACGGGCCACGCCACCGGTTGAAATTACCGGCACCAACACCCCCGCCGCCCGAAGCTTGCGCCCCGCAGGGAGGGTGATCTCGGGGTTGAGATCATAGTCAGACGAGGATTGGCACGCAGCATTCAGCGCACCAAGCACGCGGTCCAGCGGATCAGGAGTCACCGGGACCCTCTTTGGCATCAAACCCAACCTTGGCCGGATCAAGCCGGTAATGCGCGCCGCAGAACTGGCAATCGGCGGTCACGATGCCGTCGTCGGTGGTCATCGTCGCGATATCCTTGGCGGAATAGATCGAAAGGCTATTGCGCACCCGATCCTCGGAACAACTACAGCCAAAGCGCACCGGCTGGGCATCAAACACCCGCGGAGCCTCTTCATGAAACAGCCGCAACAACAGGTCGGTGGGCGCCACTGAGGGCCCGATCATTTCAAGATCTTCGACCGTATCAAGCAGGATATTCACCCGATTCCAGTTTTCCGCCTCGTCACCATCGAGGATATCCTGCGGCATCAAAAGCCCGGCTTCGCCAGACCCGCCATCTTTTGCAAAGGGTGACGCCTTGGGCATATGTTGTAGCATCACCCCCCCCGCGCGCCAATGCTCGGCACCGCCAGCTTCGGTCGACTTGCCAAAACTAAGCGCAAAGCGCGTCGGCAGTTGTTCAGACTGGGCAAAATACGCTTCGGCGCAACTGCGCAAGCTTTCACCGGCAATCGGGGTGATGCCCTGATAGGGCGCCATGCCCTGACCTTGATCAAGCATGACGGCAAAATAGCCATCGCCGAGCTGTTCAAACGGCGCGGCATCGGTCAGTCGCTCGCGGGTATAGCTGGCATAGGCGCGCATGCGGGCGGGTTCGCCGTCTTCCGTCGGGCCATAATAATCGGTGGCAATCATCCGCACCGGGCCGTTGGTCTGCACCTGAAGCGAAAGCTTCCAGCGAAGCTTGATCGTCTGACCGATCAACGCCGTCAAAAGCGCCATTTCAGCCACAAGTGCCTCGACCACCAGAGGATAGTCATGTTGCTTGAGAATACCATCAAGCACCCCGTCTAGCCGCGCAACGCGGCCGCGAATGTCTGCCTGGTCAAGCTGGAACGGCAATATGGTGTCGTCCCAGGCGATTCTTTGTCCGAGTGTCATGGGGTTTCCTTCAGCGCCGGTTCTTGGCATATCGCGACTATATAGGCAGGGCAAGTCGGCGTCCAAGGGGGCAAGCCATGATCAGACGATTCGGAGAGACACCCAAACCCGGTATCTCGTACCGGCAAAGGCCGGGGGTCTATGCGATTTTACCCCGCGATGGGCAGCTGCTTGTCACACACCAAGCCCACCCATCGCCCGAGTTACAGCTACCTGGCGGTGGGATTGATCCGGGCGAATCACCTCTTCAGGCGTTGCACCGTGAGGTTTTCGAGGAAACCGGCTGGAAAATCGCGCGCCCTATGCGGCTTGGGGTATTTCGACGGTTCACTTATATGCCTGAATACGATCTCTGGGCCGAAAAAGTCTGTGTCATCTACCGCGCCCATCCAGTGCGCGAACTTGGCCCGCCCTCAGAACCGGGACATCAGGCAATCTGGATCAGCCCGGAAATCGCCGCGCGTGAGCTTGGCAATGAGGGCGATAGGTTTTTTGTCAGCCGGGAAACAGGCTTGGCTTGAATTCAAGCAACACCGCCGAAACGTCATCGGCAAAATCGGCATCGCCCGCGAATTCCGACAGCTTCCAGATCAGGGATTCCAGGCAGGCCATGCCGCGCGTCTGGCGCAGATCGCGCAGGATGCTCGCTAGCCCTGTATCATCCAAAAGCGCGCCGGATGTGTCCGCGCATTCGATTATCCCGTCGGAGTGGATAAGCAAGCGGTCGCCCGGCGCCATTGTGACCTCAAACTGTTGATACTCGGCGCCGTCAATCAGGCCCACAGGAAGCCCGCCGCGCCCGACGAATTCAACCTGCCCATTGGCCCGCTGCAGGGCCGGATAGGGGTGGCCGGCCTGCGCCATTATAACCTTGCCACTTGCAAGATCGACATCCGCCAGAAGCAGGGTGAAGTAATGCTCGGTTTCCATCTCGCTCATGATCAGCCGATTGAGGTTAGCAATCACCTCGGAGGGCGGGCGGGCGACAAAGCAACCATCGGCGGTCTTGCGAAGCGCCAGATTCTGTTCCGGCACGGACGACGACAGATACCCCGCCAGCCGCGCGGTCATCAAGGCGGAGCTGATCCCATGACCTGAGACATCGATGCCATAAAGGCCAATGCGCTGATCGCTGATCGGGAACGTGCCCACCAGATCACCGCCCACATGCCCCGCCGAATGCAGCATCAAGGAGACCTCTGCAGGACCATAATCGCGATACCGTTCACTGACCAACGATTGCTGGAGCTTTTTTGCCTCAAGCAGATCACTATCCAGCAGATCATAAAGCGTCTGCAATTCATCCAGTGTTGTCTTGATCAGACGATTTTTCTCGGTCAGCTCCCGCTCCATCCGCAAAATCCGCGCCCCGGCGGAAATCCGGGCGCGCAATTCGGCAGCATTGACCGGTTTGGTCAGAAAATCATCGGCCCCCGCGTCAAGCCCAAGCGCCACCTCATCCTTGTCGCTTTTAGAGGTGAGTAAAATGAAATAGCCATAGTGATCACGCGACATCTGTCTGAATTCTTTACAGAATTCCAGCCCGCTCAGACCCGGCATCATCCAATCGCTCATCACAAGATCAGGCGGATTATCACGGCACAGCGTCAAGGCATGATCGCCAGATTCGGCCTCTTGCACCTCAAACCCCCAGCGTTGAAGCGAAGCGGTCAAAATGCGGCGTTGCAGACGGCTGTCGTCCACCACAAGGACTCGCCGGATCACTCCGCCGCCCGCATCTGTATCCTGTATTTCCTGCATCTGGGATCGCACAACCGCCACCTTTGATTTAACAACATCAAATCTAGCGCCGCCAACTTAACGGGATGTGAATGCTAAAATTTTCAATGCTTACCTAACCGACTTAACGCTTTATCAGCAGGTTACAGCCAGCCTTGCGGCAAATCGAAAGGAGGCTGAAAATGATCGACTGGGACCGTGTGCAGGAGTTGAGCGACGAAATCGGGGCAGATGCGTTTGGCGAGGTGGTCGAGTTGTTTCTCGAAGAGGTGGAGGATGAAATTGATAAGTTGTGTACACTCTCGGACCGCAGCGATCTTGAAAGCCAGCTTCATTTCCTCAAAGGCAGCGCGCTTAATCTGGGCTTTGCTGCGTTTTCCGATCTCTGCAACAAGGGCGAAATGGCCTCGGCCAACGGACAGCAGGAAACAGTCGATATCGCCGAGGTTCTGACCTGCTATGACGCGTCAAAATCGGCGTTTCTGTCAGGCCTTGACCGGGTCATCGCCGCCTAGATCAGGAATTCGGCAAGAACCTCATCCCTGGTGATGTCGCGGTAATCAAACCCGGCTGTCGCGAGCTTTTGCAGGAAATGCGTAAAATTGTCTGGGTTCTTGGTTTCGATCCCAATCAGGACCGAGCCAAAGTTGCGCGCCGATTTCTTGAGATACTCAAACCGCGCGATATCATCATCCGGGCCGAGAATTTCCAGAAATTCGCGTAACGCACCAGGGCGCTGTGGCATGCGCAGGATGAAATATTTCTTGACCCCCGAAAACCGCAGGGCGCGTTCCTTGACCTCGGGCAGGCGTTCAAAATCAAAATTGCCGCCAGAGGTGACGCAGACAACGGTTTTGCCCCGGATCACATCGCTCATATCCTTGAGAACATCCACCGACAACGCGCCGGCAGGCTCCAGAACGATGCCCTCGATGTTCAGCATTTCGAGCATGGTCGTACATAGTCGGTCCTCGTCAATAACGCGGGCATGAGCGGCATCAAAATCACTAAGCCGGGCAAAGGTTTTCGCCCCGATCTGGGCCACAGCCGCCCCATCGGCAAAATTATCGACGTGGTTAAGGCGCACTGGCCTGCCTGCCGCAAGTGCCGCCCCAAGGCAGGCGCCGCCCGAAGGCTCTACCAATGTAAGCCTTGAGCGATCGCCAACATAGCTGCGCACCCCCGCCGAAAGACCGCCACCGCCCACCGGCATGATCAGATGATCCGGTAGCCCGTCAAACTGAGCCTCGATTTCCACCGCGACCGAGGCCTGACCTTCGATCACGTCCTCATCGTCAAACGGCGACAGGAAATGCCCGCCGGTTTGCGCACAATAGGCCTGTGCAGCATGCAACGTATCGTCGAAATAATCGCCCGTTAGGCGGATCGTCACCGCATCGCCACCAAATTTCTCGGTCTTGCCGATCTTTTGCTGTGGCGTTGTCACCGGCATGAATATCACGCCGTTCACACCGAAATGACGGCACATGAACGCCACGCCCTGCGCGTGATTGCCCGCGCTGGCGCAAACGAACTGTGTGGTTTCGGGATCGCGCGCCAACACCTTGCGCATCGCATTGAACGCGCCACGTAATTTGTATGAGCGGACCGGCGAAAGATCCTCTCGCTTGAGCAGGATTTCGGCGCCGTACCGCTCGGACAAATGATCATTGCGCTGAAGAGGCGTTGCCTCGAACACCTCGCGCATCGCGGCCTCGGCGGCCTGGGCCCTGGTTCTGAAATCAGTCATGCCCGCCTGAGTGCCGCAATCATCCCGCCCTGACAAGTGTTCGTCATCGCGATCCTCTGCAAAGTGCCCGTAAAGCGTGGTTAACCGGCTCCACTTGCCCATTGGGGAAAAAGCCGCTACTCCGCCAGCCAGATTTGACGCAAGGGGAAAGTGAATGTCTGCGCCCAAAAAAGTTGTCCTGGCCTATTCTGGCGGCCTTGATACCTCGATCATTTTGAAATGGCTTCAAACCGAATATGGCTGTGAGGTGGTGACCTTTACCGCCGATCTGGGGCAGGGCGAGGAGCTGGACCCGGCCCGCAAAAAAGCCGAGCTGATGGGGATCAAACCCGAGAACATCTATATCGAGGATGTGCGCGAAGAATTCGTGCGCGATTTCGTTTTCCCGATGTTCCGCGCCAATGCTCTTTACGAGGGGCTTTACCTTTTGGGCACCTCGATCGCGCGTCCGCTGATTTCCAAGCGGCTGGTCGAAATTGCCGCTGAAACCGGGGCCGATGCGGTGGCGCACGGCGCGACCGGCAAGGGCAATGATCAGGTGCGCTTTGAATTGGCGGCCTATGCCCTAAACCCTGATATCAAGGTGATCGCGCCTTGGCGGGAATGGGACCTGAGCAGCCGGACCAAGCTTTTGGCCTTCGCAGAACAGAACCAGATTCCGATTGCCAAGGACAAGCGCGGCGAAGCGCCGTTTTCGGTTGACGCGAACCTGTTGCACACTTCATCCGAGGGCAAGGTTCTGGAAGACCCGGCCGAGGCCGCGCCCGACTATGTCTATCAACGGACCGTTAGCCCCGAAGACGCCCCCGATACCCCGGAATGCATCGAAGTGTCCTTTGAAAAAGGCGATGCCGTGGCGATCAACGGCGAGGCGATGAGCCCGGCCACGATCCTGACCAAGCTGAACGAATATGGCGGCAAACACGGGATCGGGCGTCTGGATTTCGTCGAAAACCGATTTGTTGGCATGAAGTCGCGCGGGATTTACGAGACTCCCGGCGGCACAATTCTGCTAGAGGCGCACCGTGGCATCGAACAGATCACCCTTGATAGCGGTGCTGGCCACCTCAAGGATTCGCTGATGCCGCGCTATGCCGAACTTATTTATAACGGTTTCTGGTTCAGCCCAGAGCGCGAAATGCTTCAGGCCGCGATCGACAAAAGCCAAGAACATGTGACCGGCACCGTGCGCCTCAAGCTCTATAAAGGCGCGGCAACCACCGTGGGCCGCTGGTCAGATCACAGCCTTTATTCCGAGGCGCATGTGACGTTTGAAGATGATGCCGGCGCTTACGATCAAAAAGACGCGGCTGGTTTCATTCAGCTTAACGCGCTGCGCCTTAAACTTTTGGCGGCGCGTAATCGTCGCCTTAAAGGCTAAGCGCCACCGCGCGCAGGTGTTCATAGGCGGGCATTGCCGCCTTTGCCAATGCCGCGCGCGGGCCATCTAGATCGGGTAACGCCCCCTCAGCCGGGGCAAACCCGGTCGATTGATGCACCGTTCCATACCAATGTGCAGCCCAAACCCCGTCATCCGGATGCCCGCCCGATGGCCAGCGAAGCATCGCCGGATCCCAGCCAAGACCGATGGCGGCACAAAGCCGTTTCAACATGGTCTCGGGGTCACGTCGGATATCAGCGGAATCAATCACAACCGGGCGTGCACCCGCCGCGACAAGTTGATCGTAAAGCTCGGCCTGCTGAACAAAGCCGATATCGGCCAGCGTCGGATTGTCGTATTTCGCCGAAAAACTTGCCGCAACCCGCGCCGGATGGCGGATGAGAAACACATTCGCCACCCGGTGCACCCAATCGCGCGGCACGCCCTTAATCATATGCTGCGACATATGCTTTTGATAAAAATGCGCTTTGCCGCTGGGAATCGGCCCCAAAAGGGTTTCGGCCACCTTGGCCGGATCGGTCGGTTGCGATGCGATAATCTCATCTCGCATGGGGTGATCAAACCCGGTTTGGGCAAGATAGGTGGCATAAAACGGCTCGTCCACCACGGCCCAATCAGCGCGGGCGCCAAAGCTATACATCATCGCCGTACTAAGATTGCGCGGCCCGGACCACATTGCGATCCGCATCTTTAGTGACGCCCGGACGGGGCGATACCGCACCACATGACGGTTCGATGAAATTTCATGATTGCCTGCCCACGTCCTTTGCTACCACCATGAGTCTAGAATCGTCGAATCGCGGATGCAACAACAGAGGTAAGGGCAGAGCATGGAAGCAGATTTCTGGCACACGCGGTGGGAGAATGCACAAATCGGATTTCACGAAGGCGAGGTGAACCGGATGTTGGCGGCGCATTTGGAGGCCCTGACGATTGCGCCGGGGGCACGGATATTTCTGCCGCTCTGCGGCAAGACACGCGATATTGCCTGGCTTTTGTCCAAGGGATATCGCGTTGTCGGTGCCGAACTTAGCAAAATCGCGGTGCAACAGCTTTTTGACGAACTGCCCCTCGTGCCCGAGGTCACGCAGGATGGCCGGTTAAAACGATATGCCGCGAAGGGCGTTGACATCCTTGTCGGTGATATCTTTGATCTGACGCCCGAGGTGCTTGGACCGGTTGATGCGGTGTTTGACCGCGCCGCTCTGGTTGCGCTGCCCGGCGAAATGCGCGGACGCTATACCGATCATATCGCGACAATCACGCGAAACGCACCTCAATTGCTTGTCACCTTCGAATACGACCAATCGGTGATGAAAGGCCCACCCTTTTCTCTGACAGAGTCCGAAGTAAGGGACCATTACGGCGCGCGCTACGACATCACACTTTTGGAAAATGCAGAGGTGAAAGGCGGACTAAAGGGTGTTTGTCCGGCACTGGAAAAAGCCTTTCACCTGATGCCGATTTAGGCCGTTTCGCGCTGTATCAGAGCCTTATAAAGCCCCTGAATACGGGTTGTCACTGGCCCTTGCGCACCATCCCCGATCATCCTGCCATCAATCTCGCCCACGGGGGTCTGCGCCCCAAAGGTGCCGGTCAAAAATGCTTCATCCGCACCGTATGTATCGACCAGCGAGTAGTTGCGTTCGTAAATCAGAATGTCATTGACCCGGCACAGATCAATCACCTTTTGCCGGGTGATCCCGTTCATGCAGTAATCGCCAGTCGAGGTCCAAACCGCACCCTTGCGAATGATGAAAAAGTTACAGGCGTTGGTCGTATTCACGAACCCGTTCACATCCAACATAAGCGCCTCATCCGCACCCGCCTTTTCCGCAGCGATACAGGCCAGGATACAGTTCAGCTTGGAATGCGAATTCAACTTGGGGTCCTGCGTCATCGGAAGCCCGCGAATATGCGGTACGGTCGCAAGGCGGATCGGGCGGGCGATCTTTGGCTTCGAATGCTCCATGATAATGGCCATGGTCGGCCCTTGCCGGCTTAGCGACGGGTGCTGAAATGGTCGGGTTTTCACCCCGCGCGTCACCATAAGGCGGGCATGCGCATCGGTGGTCATCTCATTAGCCGTTTGTGTGTCTAATATAGCCTGAAACGCCTCTTTGCGGGACATGCCGATATCAAGATCAATCGCCTTTGCCGCCTCAAACAGGCGATCCAGATGCTCGCCCGCAAACGCCCATGTGCCATCATAAAGCCGCAGCCCCTCCCACACGCCATCGCCAAGCATAAAACCGCTGTCGTAGACACTGACCAAAGCCTCTGCCTTGGGCACGATTCGACCGTTCAACCAGATCATGATCTGGTCATTGCGCGCGTCTTCTTCGGCCTGATGTGTGGTCTGGTGCTCGCCCATGTTGTCCCCCGTTTTCCAGCAAGCCTAGTGACCCGCCCCAAACATGCCAAGGGCGAAATATTGCTCAACTGCACGTGACCTCACGGGGACGTATCTTGGTATGACCCGCTATTTAGGGCAGGATTGGATTAACCAAGGAGGGCAGGGCAATGATACTGCAAAAACGAGAGATCAAAGCAGCCGTACTCGCAATGCTGATCGCCATCGGCCTGTGCGTGCAAGCCAACCAAGCACATGCGGCAGAGCCCCAAGAGCTTGTCGTCGCGGGCGGGTGTTTCTGGTGCGTCGAGGCCGATTTTGAAAAGGTGCCAGGGGTCATTGGAGCTCTGTCAGGCTTTACCGGCGGGGCAAGCGTAAATCCGACCTACAAGCAGGTATCCCAAGGTAATACCGGACATTTTGAGGCGGTGAAAATTACCTTTGATCCAGACAAGGTCACGCGCGCGTCGCTTTTGAGCCTGTTCTTCCGCTCGGTTGACCCAACCGACGCCGACGGACAGTTCTGTGATCGCGGGGCAAGTTACCGCACAGCGGTTTTTGTCTCTGGTCCGGCGGAAATGAAGAGTGCAGAGGCGGCGAAAACGGCAACAGAAAAGGCTCTTAACCAAAAGATTGTCACCCCAATCCTGCCATTGAAGGCATTTTATGCGGCGGATAGCAGCCATCAGGACTACTATAAAAGCACCGCATTGGTGATCACCCGCTTTGGTCCGCGCACCAAGGCCAAGGCATACAAGCTTTACCGCGAAGCCTGTGGTCGTGACGCTCGGGTGCGCGCGCTTTGGGGCAATGACGCGCCCTTTGCCGGACAGTCCTAGGCAAGAAAGGCGGCGGTTTCGGCGCTTGTCGGGATCGCCTCGGCTGTGCCCGGCCTTTGCACCTGAAGGGCGGCCGCCGCCGAGGCCCGCGCCAGCGCCGCGCGGGGCGGCAAACCCTGCGCAATTGACGCCACCATATACCCTGCAAACGTGTCACCGGCACCGGTGGTGTCGACCGGCGCGACCGGAAAGGCCGGAAAAGAGATCATTTCACCCGAAGCGTGGTCATGCCAATCGGCGCCATCAGCCCCGCGCGTGATCAAAAGCTGCGGCACAGCAATAGCGCCCATCGCCTCTTCAAGCTGGCGCGCCTCAACCTCGTTCAGAATCAAGAGTGTGATAAAGGGCAAAACCGCCCGCACAGCATCGGCGTCAAAAGGCGCCGCAGAATAGGCAAGATGCAATCCCCTGGCATGCGCATGGCGTGCGGTTTCCACCTGCAGATTTGTTTCATTTTGCATCATTAGCCAGTCACCCGGCAACGCCGCGGCCAGCGCCGCCGTCACATCCGACATCACTAGCGCACGATTAGCCCCGGAATAGATGACAATCGCATTCTCACCCGCGCGATCTACACAGACCACTGCATGACCCGAGGCCGTGTCGCAGCACGCAATATGCCCAACCTCAACGCCATACCCCTCAAGCAAATCAACCATCCAGCCGCCATCAGGACCAACCGCACCCATATGGCACACCTTTGCCCCCGCCCGCGCAGCAGCAACCGATTGATTGGCCCCCTTGCCGCCCAGCGTGCGGTTATAGCTATCCGTCGCGAGGGTTTCACCGGGACCAGGCAAGTGAGGCAGGCGATAAATGTGATCGGCGTTGATCGACCCAAGGTTAAAGATCATGCTCACCCCCTGTTTCACCGTTCCCTAAATACTCAGATTCAGTCGCCCAACACAGGCGCAAAACCTCACCCCACTTTACAGGCCGCCAGAACCGCCATGTTCAGAATATCATTAGCCGTGAAATTCGACGAACAAATCTGAATCGACTGATCCACACCCGACAGAATCGGCCCAATCACCGTGGCGCCCGCCATTTCCTGCATCAGCTTGACGGAGATCGATGCCGAATGACGCGCCGGTACCACAAGAATATTCGCGGGCCCGGTCAGGCGCTGAAACGGATAGTTCTCTTGCGCGACAGGGTTAAGCGCCACATCAACGGTCATTTCACCCTCAAATTCGAAATCTACGCCGCGCGCCTCAAGCACTTTGGGGGCACGGTGCATTTTCTCTGCACGTTCAGAGTGTGGATAACCGAATGTCGAAAAACTTACGAAGGCAACACGCGGCTCTAACCCAAGATGACGGGCAACACCGGCGGCGCGGGTGGCGATATTGGCAAGATCCTCTTCATCGGGCCATTCATGCACAAGGGTGTCGGCGATCAGAACGATCCGCCCCTTATGCAACAGCGCCGTCACCCCCGCCGCGCCATGATGGGCGTCGGCGTCAAAGACGTGATTTATCAGCTCGAGCACATGCGCCGATTTCCGCGTCGCTCCGGTGACAAGGCCATCGCCATGCCCATGCGCAAGCATCAAGGCCGAGAACACATGCCGATCACGTGCGGCAAGGCGGTGAATGTCGTGCCGGTCAAAACCTTTGCGCTGTAACCGATTATAGAGAAACTCCTTATACTCCTCCAGCCGATCAGTCTTGGCGGCATTCACCACCTCAAGCTCTCGCACAGCATCGCCAAGGCCTGCGGCCTCAAGCTTTTCTTTCACATCACTGTCTCGCCCAACCACAATCGCCTTGCCAAGGCCAGTGCGCTGATATTGCACGGCGGCGCGCAACACGCGGGGATCATCGCCCTCGGCAAAGATCATCCGGGCCTGAGCATTGCGGGCCCGGGCGTTAATGCCGCGCAGGATGCTGGCGGTGGGATCCATCCGCGATTTCAGGGAGGCCTCATAGGCATCCATATCGACAATCGGTCGCCGCGCCGCGCCGGTCTGCATCCCGGCCCGCGCCACCGCGGGCGGAATCGTATAGATAAGACGCGGATCGAACGGCGTCGGAATGATATAATCGCGCCCGAATGAAAGCTTTTGACCATAGGCGATCGCAACTTCGTCCGGCACATCTTCGCGCGCAAGCCGCGCCAGGGCCTCGGCACAGGCGATCTTCATCTCATCATTGATCGCGCGGGCATGCACATCAAGCGCGCCTCGGAAAAGATAGGGAAAACCCAAGACGTTATTCACCTGATTGGGATAATCAGAGCGGCCCGTCGCAACAATCGCGTCGGGGCGCACGGCGTGGGCCTCTTCCGGGGTGATCTCTGGGTCGGGGTTGGCCATGGCGAAAATCACCGGGTTGTCGGCCATCGCGGCAACCATGTCCTGGGTGACCGCGCCCTTGGCAGAGACACCAAGGAACACATCCGCCCCTGCCATCGCTTCTTCCAGCGTGCGCAGCGAGGTGGCGGCGGCATGGGCCGATTTCCACTGGTTCATGCCCTCGGTACGACCCTGATAGATCACACCTTTGGTATCACACATGATGCAATTGTCATGTTTCGCACCCATGGATTTTAACAGTTCAAGGCAGGCGATACCAGCCGCACCAGCCCCGTTCAGAACGATTCTGACATCCTCGATCTTCTTGCCCGATATATGCAGCGCATTGATTAGCCCGGCGGCACAGATCACTGCCGTCCCGTGCTGATCGTCATGAAAGACAGGGATATCCATCACTTCCTTCAGGCGCTGTTCGATGATGAAACATTCTGGCGCCTTGATATCCTCAAGGTTGATGCCGCCAAAGGTCGGCCCCATCAGTTTAACCGCATTGATAAAGGCCTCGGGGTCTTCGGTGTCCAGTTCAATGTCGATCGAGTTCACATCGGCAAACCGTTTGAACAGAACCGCCTTACCTTCCATCACCGGCTTGGACGCAAGCGCGCCAAGGTTGCCAAGCCCAAGAACCGCCGTCCCGTTCGAAATGACCGCAACAAGATTGCCCTTGTTGGTATAGTCATAGGCAAGCTCGGGGTGGGCCGCGATTTCCTCACATGGCACCGCCACGCCGGGCGAATAGGCAAGGCTAAGGTCGCGTTGCGTTGTCATCGGCACGGTGGCCGTAATCTCGAATTTGCCGGGGGTTGGTTCAAGGTGAAAGGCAAGCGCCTCTTCGCGGGTCAGTTTATGTTTTGCCATATCGGGGCCTGTTCATTGAATGAATTTCATCCTGCATAGCGGGGGAATGCGGCGGCCTCAACTCAAACGCGGTTTTGGCTTTCGCGGGCGCGCGGGGATTTGTAAGGTCACACTTAGCAAAAGGGGGCCACCAGTGACAGCACAGCCATCGACCGTCACGCCGATGATGGCGCAGTATCTTGAGATCAAGGCGCAGTACCCGCAGGCGCTTTTGTTCTATCGGATGGGCGATTTTTACGAATTGTTTTTCGATGATGCGGCGGCGGCGGCCGAGGCGCTTGATATCGCCCTCACCAAACGCGGCAAGCATCTGGGCGAAGATATTGCGATGTGCGGCGTGCCGGTGCATTCCGCCGAGGGGTATCTTCTGACGCTGATCCGTAAGGGATTTCGGGTTGCCGTCTGCGAACAGATGGAGAACCCCGCCGAGGCTAAAAAGCGTGGCGCGAAATCGGTAGTACATCGCGAGGTGGTGCGCCTCGTCACCCCCGGCACCCTGACCGAAGAAAGCCTGCTTGACGCGCGGCGCCACAATTACCTTGCCGCCTTCGCACAGGTCCGCGGTGAGTGTGCGCTCTCCTGGGTCGATATCTCGACCGGGGCGTTTTGTGTGATGCCGCTGACGGTAGCGCGGCTTGGCCCGGAACTGGCGCGGCTTGCCCCGCGCGAGGTGGTGATCGCCGATGGTGATGAGGCTGATTTAGGTGCAATAGTCACTGAATCTGGTGCATCTCTTACCCCACTGGGACGGTCAGCCTTTGATAGCACCGGCGGCGAAAAGCGGCTTTGCGCACTGTTTGGCGTCACGACATTAGATTCCTTCGGCCAGTTCACCCGCCCTGAAGTGGCCGCGATGGGTGCGATCGTGGAATGGCTTGAGATCACGCAAAAAGGCAACCTGCCGCTGTTGCGCACACCGGTGCGCGAACAACATGAACGCGCCATGCAGATTGATGCCGCCACCCGGCGCAATCTTGAACTGACCCAGGCGCTTGGCGGCGGCAGGGTCGGTTCGCTTCTGGCCACGATCGACCGCACGGTGACGGCCGGTGGCGGGCGCTTGTTGGAACGGCGTCTTTCAAGCCCAAGCCGGATCCTGAACGTGGTCCAGGATCGCCTTGCTGCGGTTGATTTTGCGGTAGAACAGTCTCGAATTTCTGCTGACTTGCGATCTGCGCTGCGCAAGGTGCCGGACCTTGATCGAGCGCTGTCGCGGCTTGGGCTTGATCGCGGCGGGCCGCGCGATCTGGCTGCGGTGCGCAACGGGCTTGAACAGGGCGAAGAGGTTGCAAAACTTTTTGGCGGCGCCGACCTTCCGTCGCTTCTTGCCGATGCTGCAAAGGGCCTGACGGGTCACGATGCCCTGCTTGACCTTCTCGATCAGGCGCTCGTGGCCGAGCCATCGCTTTTGGCCCGCGATGGCGGGTTCATCGCGCCGGGGTATGACGCGGACTTGGACGAGGCGCGCCAGCTTCGCGATGAGGGGCGCGGCGTTATCGCAGCGATGCAGGGGGAATATGTCGCCCTGACCGGCATTCAGTCGCTCAAGATCAAGCACAACAATGTCCTTGGCTATTTCGTCGAGGTCACCTCGACCCATGCCGAGAAAATGCTTGCCGCCCCGCTCAATGAGACGTTCAAACACCGCCAGACCACGGCCAATCAGGTTCGCTTTACCACCGTGCCCCTAAGCGAGATGGAAACCAAGATCCTGAACGCGGGCGGACGGGCACTTGAAATTGAAAAGCGTCTCTATGACGCCCTGAAAAGCGCAATTCTGGAACAATCCGGCGCCATAGCGCAGGTCGCGCGCGGGCTTGCCGAAATTGATCTTTCCACAGGCCTTGCCGATCTCGCGGTGCAGGAAAACTGGTGCAAACCGATGGTCGACACCAGCCGCGCCCTGAACATCAAAGGCGGGCGTCATCCGGTGGTCGAACGCGCGCTGCGCGCCCAGAACGGCGCGCCTTTTATTGCCAATGACTGTGATCTGGGCGGCGAGAGCGATATCTGGCTTTTGACCGGGCCGAACATGGCCGGTAAATCGACCTTTCTGCGGCAAAACGCCCTGATCGCGCTTTTGGCCCAAATGGGAAGCTATGTGCCCGCCAAATCCGCCCATATCGGCCTTGTCAGCCAGCTTTTCAGCCGTGTTGGCGCGTCGGACGATCTGGCGCGCGGGCGCTCGACCTTTATGGTCGAAATGGTCGAAACTGCGGCGATCCTGAATCAGGCTGATGATCATGCTCTGGTTATTCTGGACGAGATCGGGCGCGGCACGGCGACCTATGACGGTCTTAGCATCGCCTGGGCGACGCTTGAAAACCTGCACGATGTAAATGGCTGTCGCGCACTATTTGCCACGCATTATCACGAGCTGACCAACCTAAGCGAGAAATTGGAGCGCGTTGAAAACGCCACCGTGACGGTCAAGGAACATGATGGCGATGTGATTTTCATGCACGAGGTTCGACGCGGCGCCGCCGACCGAAGCTATGGCGTACAGGTGGCAAAGCTGGCCGGTCTGCCCGAGGCGGTGGTCGCGCGGGCACGCGTGGTGCTGGATGCGCTTGAAAAAGGCGAACGCGAAGGCGGAAGTCGTCAAAAGGCGTTGATCGACGATCTGCCGCTCTTTTCCGCAAGGACGCCCGCACCCAAGCCGACCAAACCCAGCGACCCATCGCAGGTTGAGGCACGGCTGGCCGATATCCTTCCAGACGCTCTTAGCCCGCGCGAGGCGCTGGATCTGATCTATGAACTTAAGGAAATAGTGGAGAAAAAGGCGGGTTGAGGCCCGCCTTAGATCTTATGCGCCGCGATTGGACGACACGCCAACCTGCGCAGGGCGCAAAATACGGTCGTGCAGCATAAAGCCCTGACCAGAAACCTGAATGATCTCACCGGCCTTGGTGCCGGGCAGGGGGGCCTCGAACATCGCTTCGTGATGTTGCGGGTCAAATCGGTCCCCGACCTGCGGGTCAATCACGGTGATGCCGTGCTTGGCAAACACGTTTGTAAGCTCTCGCAGGGTAAGCTCGATTCCCTCAAACACCGCGGCCGATGCCTGACGTTGTTCATCGGTAAGGGTTTCAAGCGCCCGCTTGAGGCCGTCATGAACCGGCAGCATGTCGCGCGCCAGCTTTGAGCCGCCATAGTTCTCGGCCTCGCGCCGGTCTTTGTCGGACCGCTTGCGCGCATTTTCGGCATCGGCCAGCGCACGCATGAACTTGTCCTGATACGCGTCACGCTCTGCGCGCAGGGTATCAAGCTCTAACTCTTCGTCAGAAATCTCTGTCTCGCTCTGTTCGTTCTCTTCAGCGGCTGCCTCTTCGATATCATCGAGAAAGCTTTCGTTGTTCGGCTCTGCCATTTTACACCTCTAACTCCGGTCCGAGATCAGTTTGCCAACCAGTTGCGCCGTGTAGTCGACGATTGGCACAATGCGCCCATAGTTCAGGCGCGTCGGGCCAATGACACCAACTGCGCCAATGATCTTACGGTCAGCGTTCATATATGGAGAGACAACCAAAGAGGAACCCGAAAGTGAAAAAAGTTTGTTCTCAGAGCCAATAAAAATGCGCACA
>CBDTZA010000007.1:0-16479 GCA_965364785.1 uncultured Roseovarius sp.
GCGAGCCGGTTCTGGGCACCGGGGGCATCGTGCCGCCGCCTGCCGGCTATTGGGCCGCGATCCAGAAGGTTTTGAAAAAGCACGATATCCTGCTTGTGGTGGACGAGGTTGTTACCGGTTTTGGCCGCCTTGGCACGATGTTCGGATCGGATCATTACGGGCTTGAGGCCGACCTTATCACCATCGCCAAGGGCCTGACATCGGCCTATGCGCCGCTCTCGGGGTCCATCGTCAGCGACAAGATGTGGAAAGTGCTTGAACAGGGGACGGACGAAAACGGCCCGATCGGTCATGGCTGGACCTATTCGGCCCACCCGATCTGCGCGGCGGCGGGTGTTGCCAACCTCAAGCTTCTGGATGAGCTGGACCTTATTGCGAACAACCGCACGGTCGGCAGCTACCTCAACAAAACCATGACCGAGGCGCTTGGCGATCACGCCAATGTCGGCGATATACGGGGCGAAGGCATGCTCTGTGCGGTCGAGTTTGTGAAAGACCGCGACAGCCGCACCTTCTTTGACGCGGCCGACAAGATCGGGCCACAGGTTTCTGCCGCCCTTGGCACGCACGGCGTGATTGCCCGCGCCATGCCGCAGGGCGACATCCTTGGCTTTGCGCCGCCCTTCTGTCTGACCCACGCCGAGGCCGATGAGGTGGTCGAAAAGACTGCGAAAGCCGTCAAAACCGTTCTGGGCTAGACTGAGTCTCTCGCCAAAATGGACCGGGGTTCGCGCTTAGGGTGTGCGTGCCCCGGCTGTGTCGCGGCGAAGCTCGGGAAAATCGTCTTTTATTGGCCGATAAGTAGTCATTTCGACCTGCGAGGGTCGGATTCAGGAAATAAATGCCGCAATCGGGTTGCAACAAGGGACGTTTGACGTTTTAGTTTCGAGCTAACGCGGGGGACTCCGCGACATAAAAACAGGGAGCCGAACTTGGCCAATACCGGGAACAACGATGCGTTCGTTGCTTTTGAGCGCGTGCAAAAAAGCTATGATGGCGAGACTTTGGTCGTCAAAGATCTGAACCTTTCCTTGCCCAAGGGTGAATTTCTGACAATGCTTGGGCCATCCGGGTCGGGCAAAACCACCTGCCTGATGATGCTGGCCGGGTTTGAAACGGCCACCCACGGCGAGATCAAGCTTGACGGTATCAGCATCAACAACATCCCGCCGCATAAACGCGGCATTGGTATGGTGTTTCAGAATTATGCCCTCTTCCCGCATATGACGATTGCCGAGAACCTGAGCTTTCCGCTTGAGGTGCGCAAAATCGGCAAGTCGGACCGCGAGGCCAAGGTCAAGCGCGCGCTTGAGATGGTCGAAATGGGTGCCTTTGGCGCCCGCCGTCCGGCACAGCTGTCCGGTGGTCAGCAACAGCGTGTGGCGCTTGCCCGCGCTCTGGTGTTTGAACCCGAACTGGTGCTGATGGACGAACCGCTTGGCGCGCTCGACAAACAGCTGCGCGAGAAAATGCAATTCGAGATTACCCATCTCGCGCACGAGCTTGGGATTACCACGGTTTACGTGACCCACGACCAGACCGAGGCGCTGACCATGTCAGACCGGGTTGCGGTGTTCAACGATGGCCGCATTCAACAGCTGGCCCCGCCGGACGAGCTTTATGAAAGCCCGCAAAACAGTTTCGTGGCGCAGTTCATTGGTGAAAACAACACGCTTGCCGGCACCGTCCAAGAGATCAAGGGCGGTCTTGCGCTTGTGAAGCTGGACAATGGCGATGTGATTGATGCCACGCCGGTGAACGTCAAGAAAGCGGGCGATCGCACGCTGATTTCGATCCGTCCCGAGCGGGTCGAGTTCAACCGTGACCGCCTGAGCCCGGATGCCCATACACTCAAGGCCGAAGTGGCCGAGTTTATCTATATGGGGGATATCTTCCGCACGCGGCTCAAGGTGGCCGGGCGCGACGATTTCATCATCAAGACCCGCAACGCCCCTGATCAACGCCGCCTGAAACCGGGCGAGATGATCGAAATCGGCTGGCTTGCAAAAGATTGCCGGGCGCTGGATGCGCCAGAGGCGTGAACATATTCGTGCCGTGACCCAAGAGGCGCGGCGCGGGTTGAGTGAGGTCCCAAGCGTTTTACCCGTAGCACGGGGGCCCACACACCAAAAAAACGGGACTAAAAACAAACTGGGAGTATGTTTATGAAACTCACGAAAACTTTGCTCGCGACAACGGCTCTGACCGTAGCAGCGGGCACAGCCGTGACCGCACAGGATATGGCCGATAGCATGACGCTTGTATCCTGGGGCGGTGCCTATCAGGACAGCCAGAACAAGGCTTATGTTGAGCCCTATCTCGCCGCCAACGCTGGCGTCAGCGCAACTTGGGACGAAAGCTCGGCCGAGGCCGTGGCCAAACTTCGCGCGATGAACGAAGCCGGCAACGTGACCTGGGATCTGGTCGACGTCGTTGCATCCGACGCCATGCGTCTGTGTGACGAAGGTCTGGCGATGGAACTGGATCACGACAAGGTTCTGGCAGCGGCACCCGATGGCACCTTGGCCAGCGAAGACTTTGGCGATCTGATCGTCAGCGACTGCTTTGTACCGCAAATCGTGTATTCGACCACATTCGGCTATCGTACCGATCTGGTACCCGCCGGTGTCGAAGCCCCGACCAGCGTTTGTGACGTGTTCGACCTTGCCAAATACCCCGGCAAGCGCTCGCTGCAAAAGCGCCCGATTGATAACATGGAATGGGCTCTGTACTGCGATGGCGTAGCCAAAGAGGACATCTATCCGACGCTTGGCACAGATGCCGGTGTTGCGAAAGCTCTGGCCAAACTTGACACCATCAAGGATCAGGTTGTCTGGTGGTCCGCTGGCGCCGAAACGCCCCAGCTTCTGGCCGATGGCGAAGTGTTCATGGGCTCGACCTATAACGGTCGTCTGTTCTCGGCGATTGCCGAACAGGGTCAGCCGATTGGCATGATGTGGGATATGCAGTCGTTCGATCTTGACGGCTGGATCGTTCCCGCCGGTCTGCCCGCAGACCGTCTGGCGCGCGTGATGGACTTCCTCAAGTTCGCAACCGACACTCAGCGTCTTGCAGATCAGGCCGCCTATATCTCGTATGGCCCCGCCCGTAAATCCTCGGCGCCGCTGGTCGGCAAGCACGCAGATCTGGGTATCGACATGGCACCCCATATGCCGACCGATCCGGCCAACGCGACGAACCCTCACATCTATGACTACGAATGGTGGGCAGACAACCGCGACGATCTGGATGCGAAATTCCAGGCGTGGCTGGTACAATAAGCTTTGCTAACAGAACAGGAGGGGGCCGGATTGGCCCCTTCCACCCCATGCCGGGCAAAAGACCCGGTCTTTATAAACACTACTGTCCGACGGGGATGACATGAGCGATACCACCCACACCGGCCCGGTTCTTGCCGCGGATGGCACGCCGCTGAAACGCAGCCTGCGACGCGCACTTCGGGCGCAGAAATTGCGGGCACTGGCGCTTATTGCGCCCTTGCTGATCTTTGTGCTTCTGACGTTCATCGCGCCCATTGCGGATATGCTTTTCCGCTCGGTCGAAAACCAGATTACTGGTAAAACTCTGCCGATGACGGTGGAAGAACTGCGCGATTGGGATGGGGCTGGCACCCCCGACGAAGCGGTTTACCGCGCGCTGTTCTTTGACCTCTTCCTCGCGGCTGAAGGCAAGGAGCACACCAAGCTCGGGTCGCGCCTGAACTATGAGGAAAGCGGCATTTCCTCGATGTTCCGCACCACGGGCCGCGATGTCGATAATATCGGCAAGGTTCATCAGAAAGCGTTCGAGAAACTGAACCCCGTCTTTGGCGAGGGGGCGTTTTGGTATGACATGATGTCCGGTGGCCAAGGCGCCGAGGGCAACAAAAAGCTTTTGTCGAACCAGATCGGGCGTCTTGAGATGCTCGAATCCACGACATTCAAAGGCGGTATCGGCTTTGTGCCGGGCGCCGAGATTTACAAGATTCTGCCGCACACCACGCGGGCCTATACTGCCTTTGCCGCCTTTACCGTCTTTATGGACAACAAGGTTGTTGCCAAACAAGACCCGTGGGAAGCCGTCTATCCCGCGCTTGCGCTTGACCTTGCCGATCCCGCCACGGTGGCGGCTCTTGCAAGCTATCAGGGCCCCGGCGCGCAGGACTTGCGCGATGCCGCCGCCCAAATCGACAGCCTGCCGCCGGTTGATATGAAAGTTGCCTTTGCCGAAAGCAACAAGGACTGGCTTCGCACTGAATACTGGCAGGTGATCAAGGCCTATTCACCACCCTATACCACCGGCTATTTCCTGAATGCCATAGATATGGAAAAAACCCCCAATGGCATCGCCCTGCGGTCCGATGACGAGCGGATTTACGGCATCCTGTTCAAGCGCACGATGTTCATGTCGATGGTGATTACGATTAGCTGTATCGTGCTTGGCTATCCGGTTGCCTGGATCATGTCGAACCTGCCGGCGCGCAAGGCCAACATGTTGATGATCCTTGTTCTGCTGCCATTCTGGACATCGCTTCTGGTGCGTACCAGCGCCTGGAAGATCATGCTGCAACAGCAGGGGGTGATAAACGATGTGCTGGTCTGGCTTGGCCTTGTCGCCGATGAAAGCCGACTTGTGATGATCAACAACCAGTTCGGCACAATCGTCGCGATGACGCATATCCTTTTGCCGTTCATGATCCTGCCGATGTATTCGGTGATGCAGACCATCCCGCAGACCTATCTGCGCGCGGCAAAATCGCTTGGGGCCAATAACTGGACAGCGTTCTGGCGGGTCTATTTCCCGCAATCGGTGCCGGGCATCGGCGCGGGCAGTATCCTCGTCTTCATCCTTGCGATCGGCTATTACATCACGCCTGAAATCGTGGGTGGCACGACCGGGACGTTCATTTCGAACCGGATCGCCTATCACATCTCGTCATCGCTTAACTGGGGTCTTGGTGCTGCTTTGGGCTCTATTCTGCTCGCGGTGGTTATGGTTCTCTACTATGCCTACGACAAGATCGTCGGCATCGACAACGTGAAGCTGGGGTAAAGAAAAATGAGCGGATTCACTCTTACACCGGTTGAAACGAAACCCCTGTCCTTTGCCTTGCCGATGATCGGCGCGGCGGGGGCCTTTGCCGGGCTTTTTGTCGGCACGGCGCATGGCTCTAGTCTGATGGGCATTGTCATTGGCGCGATTGCGCTGATGGCCCTTGCCTTGGTCGCGCTCAAGGTTCTTGGCCTTGGCATGGAAAAGACCACCCGCCGGGGCATGATTGCCCTTTTTGTGGTGGTTGGCTGGCTTGTTGCGGGGCTGCCGGGTCTGGTGCTTGGCGGGCTGTTTGGCTGGTTCTTTTCATGGTTCATCTTCTGGATCGGCGAAGGCCGGTACCGGGCCAGTCTTGCGCCCTATCTGACATCTGGTCAGGTGCTTTGGCACTATACCTTCCGGGTTTTCTGCGGCATGATCTTTGTCTTTTTGATCACGCCCATTCTGGTGGTCATGCCGCTTAGCTTTAACGCGCAGAACTTCTTTACCTTCACGCCAGAAATGTTGCGCTTTGATCCGGCTGGTTACAGCCTCAAGCATTATCAGGATTTCTTCACCTCGACCGGTTGGCAGCAGGCGTTGCGCAATTCGCTGGCCATCGCGCCAATGGCCACGGTGCTGTCGGTGGGCTTTGGCACATTGGCCGCGATCGGCCTTAGCCAGCCTCACGTGCCGTTCCGTCGTGCCATCATGGCAATCCTGATCTCGCCAATGATCGTTCCGCTGATCATCTCGGCGGCGGGCATGTACTTTTTCTATAGCCGTATTGGCCTTCAGGGCACCTATATGGGTGTTGTTCTGGCGCATGCGGCGCTTGGCATTCCCTTCGTGATCATCACCGTGACCGCCACACTTGTGGGCTTTGACCGCTCGCTGACGCGGGCGGCGGCGAATATGGGCGCTGATCCACTGACCACGTTCTTTCGGGTGCAGATGCCGCTTATTCTGCCCGGCGTGATCGCGGGTGGGCTGTTTGCCTTTATCACCTCGTTTGACGAGGTCGTCGTGGTGCTGTTCGTCGGCTCGGCCAATCAACAGACCCTGCCCTGGCGGATGTTCACAGGCCTGCGCGAACAGATCAGCCCGACCATTCTGGCGGTGGCGACCATTCTTGTGGTGATCTCGATCTGTCTGCTGACCACGCTGGAATATCTGCGCCGCCGGTCCGAGCGTCTGCGCGGGCTTAGCCCGAGCTGAGGCCTTCACACTCCGATAAACTATCAAAGGGCACCCCCAACCGGGTGCCCTTTTGCATATTGGGTGCAGTGGTTTGCATGTCCCAAAGCCGCCATTTGCGCAAGATACAGGTCGCCCAAATCTGGTTTTAGGTTAAGCAGGTGCTGCAAATACAAATAGGGTAGCATAGTGGCTCAAAAACCTGCTCCGACAATTGATCTTACATCAGGATTGATGTTGTTGGCGCTGGCCGCCGTTTGGGGAGGATCCTTCTTCTTCGCGGCGGTCGCGCTTGAAGAGGTGCCACCCTTAACGGTAACGCTTCACCGCGTGATTTGGGCCGTCCCAGTTCTCTTTCTTGTCGTTTTGTGGAGAGGTGTCAGGATTCCCCGGTCGCCGAGAACGTGGGGCGCTTACCTCGTCATGGGCGCTCTAAACAATGCGATTCCATTCTCGTTGATCTTTTGGGGTCAGACGACTATCGAAAGCGGCTTGGCTTCAATTCTGAATGGTACAACTGCTGTATTCGGCGCTGTTGTCGCGGGTCTTTTGTTGGCTGATGAGCCACTGACGCCCCGCAAAATTGTCGGAGCAATTTTTGGCATCTTCGGAGTTGCCGTGATTATGGGATTAGATGCCCTAACGAATCTTGACCCCAGAAATTTGGCCCAACTCGCCATATTGGGGGCTGCCCTGTCTTATGCTTTTGCAGGTGCTTGGGGTAAGACTGCCCTTGCTGGAATTCCGCCAGAAATGAATGCGTTTGGAATGCTCATCGGCAGTACGGTTCTTATGATACCCATAGCCATTTGGTCTGATGGCATACCTGCCCTAAGCCTTTCAGTACAAGTGTGGGCCTCGCTTCTTGCTGTGGCGGTACTGTCAACGGCGATTGCTTATCTGCTATACTTTACCATTCTTGTACGGGCCGGTTCTGCCAATCTTAT
Source organism: uncultured Roseovarius sp. (assembly GCA_965364785.1). Taxonomy (GTDB): domain Bacteria; phylum Pseudomonadota; class Alphaproteobacteria; order Rhodobacterales; family Rhodobacteraceae; genus Roseovarius. The sequence continues at coordinate 7,176 of CBDTZA010000007.1, forward strand.
GCTGGTTACGTTGCTAATCCCCCCTTTCGCAATTGGCTTGGGCGTTGCATTCCTTGGTGAGCAGCTTGGAGTTGAAGCGTGGATCGGCTTTGGTCTTATCGCAAGCGGCCTCATGATTACTGACGGCCGGATTGCAGCCAAAATCATGGGCAGGCGAAAATAGTCAAGATCACGCACTTACATTGATCCACTCCTTTCATGGGCGATGTGAGTACAGATGGTGTCTGCTTTGGGCTCAGTCCTGCCATTGGGCGCTCGAAATACCAATGCGCCAGCGATCATGATCGCGGAAAAGATTGCCGGTTAGACGATGGGCGCGGGCCGCTTGACGCCTAGACGCCGTAGCGCGCCATCAGCATCTCGACCACGCCGGTGACAACGCGGTCAATGTCGGCCTCCTCCGGCGCTTTGCAAAGACCACAGAGACAGCGCACGAAGATATCGCATTTGCACAGCTCGCAGAATTGTTCAGCCGCAAGATCCATATCCTCGATCTTGAGCGCGCCAGTTTCCACGTAATGCCCCAGAACCATGCCAAGGCGTTCGCGCAGCAACTCTGGCCCAGAGGCGTAAAAACGTTTGCCAAGTTCGGGAAATCGGTGGGATTCAGAGACGCTGATCCGGTAGACCTGAAGCCCGAAATCCGACAGGAAGAACCGCACAACGCGGTTCGCGATATCGCGCAGGGTGACGGCGCAGGGCGCGTTCAGGTCAAATTCGCGCAGCGCCTCTTCGGCCTGCCGGTTGCATTCTATCCGCGCCACTTCAGAGAACAGCAGGCGCTTGTCGGGGAAATAGCTATAAAGCGTGGCCTTTGACACCTGCGCCTCGCGGGCGATGTCATCAACGCTGGCGCCCTCAAAGCCGTCACGCAGAAAGACGTGCCGTGCCCCTTCGAGCACCTGATCAAACTTGCGCCCTTTCTTGATTTCTGCGGCCATTGCCGACATGCAAACCCTCCCGGTAAGGGGGCCAGTTTAGTCGCCCTGACCGCCGGATCGCAAGCACATCTGCGCTATGGCACGGAAATCACAGGCCACCCTTGCAGGTTAGTGATGGCCTGTGATCCGTCGAAGTCATTTATTGATGCCGCTATTGCCTTGGGTCACCGGCGCGGGGGCGGGGTCGGGATAGGTCAGGACCGGCGTAAGCGTGCTCATGTCGATGCCAAAGGCCAGAACAGGCGAGGCGGCGAGAGACAGCGAAAGGGCGATTGCGGTAACGATCTGTTTCATGTCATTCTCCAAAACTGAACTACTTGGTTCACAACACTATCTAAACCGAACAGTTTACTTTTCAAGAGTAAAGTGAACTAATTAGTTTAGTAAATGCGCGACACCCAGACGCTTTGTGCTTGAAGCGGCCAGCGGCTAGACTAAATTAGAACCATTCTAAATTCAGAGGCCATTATGATTCCCGGTATCCAATCCCGTCGCCGCTTCAAAGATCTGTCAGAACAGGAAATTCTGGCGCTCGCTATTTCGTCGGAAGAAGACGACGCGCGCATCTATCGCAGCTATGGCGAGGTGTTGCGCGCCGAGTATCCAGATACCGCCAAGGTATTCGATGGCATGGCCGCCGAAGAAGACGAGCACCGTCAACGCCTGATCGACCTTCACAGTAAGCGGTTTGGTGATGTGATCCCGCTTATCCGGCGCGAACATGTGGCCGGGTTTTATGCCCGTCGACCCGTCTGGCTTATCGAGAACCTCGGGATAGAACGTATCCGCGCCGAGGCCGAAGGCATGGAACGCGACGCCGAGACCTTCTACATCAAGGCCGCGCAACGCACGAGTGATGCCGACACCCGCAAGTTGCTGGGTAATCTCGCCGCCGCCGAGGCCGGCCATCAGGCCCGCGCAGGCGAACTTGAGGCCGAGCATCTGGACGAGGATTCGCTTGCCGCAGAACAGCGTACATCTAAACGGGCCTTTGTTCTTACATGGGTACAGCCGGGCCTTGCCGGGTTGATGGATGGGTCTGTGTCGACGCTTGCACCGATCTTTGCCACCGCCTTTGCCACTCAGGACACATGGACCACCTTTCTGGTCGGGCTTGCGGCCAGTGTGGGGGCCGGCATTTCGATGGGCTTTACCGAAGCCGCCAGTGACGATGGCGAATTGTCGGGGCGCGGCAGTCCGATCAAACGCGGCTTTGCCTCGGGGATCATGACCACACTCGGCGGGCTTGGGCATGCGTTGCCCTATCTTATCCCGGATTTCTGGACCGCCACCACCGTCGCCTTCGTCATCGTCTTTATCGAGCTTTGGGCGATTGCCTGGATTCAGAGCAAATTCATGGACACGCCATTTTTCCGCGCCGCCTTTCAGGTGGTTCTTGGCGGCGCCCTTGTGTTTGCCGCAGGGGTGCTCATCGGTAGTGGTTAAAGTGCAATCCGAAAACCGGTCTTCAGACCGAATTGCGCGTTAAAACTAAAAGGCTGTGCATCGGCTCTGGCCTTAGTCTCCCCCGCCCACCTCTCTGTCTAAGTTCGGTCCGGGCTGGCTCACGCCCGTGCTCTTGCTTGTCGGCTGAGGCGCCTTTGTTTTTCCCAAGGTCTTTTGTTCGTCTAGATATTCCTCCAGTTGCTTCACACACCCAAACTCCGACAAAGAGCATGAGAAAGAAATACCATCGGCGAAAAGGACGAACCCCGAAGTCCCCCCCCCCATCGACGACGGCTGATAGGTTTCCCGCATATCGTATAGTTTACCACGAACATTGATCTTGTGATTTCGGATTTCCGGCGTGCAGCCGACAAGGGCCACCACAGCCGCAAATGCAATGATTTTGGTGCTTCCATACATTTATTTTCCCCCAAATAGAACTTGAGCCCCATTTTTTGCAGGACTCAGGTTACGTCTTGGCCGGGTCGGAAATTATGGATTTATTATTGTTTTTCCGCCTCTTGGCCAGATAATTCAACAAACAAACTATATTCAACGATGCCCACAGTTTAATCGGCAACCCCTGTAAAACAAGAAAAAGTTCCCAAAACCCCGCGTTTCGTTAGTGGCGGGGCAAGGGTGGGCCACCTTCTAGCGGGTCTATAGAAACGGTGTCAGACGCATCTTATTCGCGGTCACCGTCTCAGTTGCGATTGACCCGGCCACGGGGGCTGTCTACCAAACGCGCATGCTAAGTGTATTCCTCCAGACACTTCCGTTCTTTTTGATCATCGGGCTGGGATACGGCGCCGGGCGCACCGGGTTTTTCCCAGAGGTTGCGACGGCATGGCTCACGAAATTCGTGTTTTACTTTGCACTTTCGGCGATGCTTTTCCGGTTCTCGGCGAACCTGACGCTGACGGATGTGTTGGATTGGAATTTCGTGATGGCCTATCTCTGGGCCACCGGATTTGTCTATGGCATTGCCACGATGGTGGCGGTTTTGCGCCGGATCAGCATTCAGGAAGTCGCCATCGAGGCGCAATGCGCGGTTATCGGCAATGTCGGTTTTCTCGGGGTGCCGATGCTGGCCATGCTGATGGGCGAGGCGGCGATTGGCCCGGTGATGATCGTTCTGGCGATTGACCTGATTGTCTTTGGCTCGCTTGTGGTGATCCTGATCACTGGCTCGCGCGATGGCCGGATGAGTCTGGGCATTCTGCGCACGGTCGGCCTTGGGTTGCTGAAAAACCCGATGATCGTGTCGATTGTTCTGGGCCTGACATGGTCGGGCCTGCGCCTGCCGATTCCGGACCCGATGAACGATTTCGTGGCGATCCTTGGCGGCGCGGCGACGCCGGGCGCGCTTTTTGCGATTGGTGCATCGCTGGCCTCGAAATCGGCCGAGCGGCCCAATGTGGCGGGCTGGCTGTCGTTCTGCAAACTGGTGCTGCACCCGGCATTTGTGGCCTTTTCGGCGCTGGTTCTGTTCCGGGTCGAGCCCTATGCGGCGGCGGTGATGATCGCGGCGGCGAGCCTTCCGGTGGCGGGCAATGTCTATATGCTGGCCCAGCATTACGGGGTTGCGCCCAAGCGGGTCTCGGCCTCGATTCTGATTTCAACTGCGGCGGCAATCGTTACAGTGTCGCTTGTGATCGGCTGGGTGAACCAGCTTTATTGACGACCACGCAAGATGGTAAAGGAGAGACGCATGCAAACGGTTTCGGAAAACACCTGCTTTGGCGGCACGCAAGGGGTATACACCCATGCGTCCAAGGCCTGTGGCGGTGACATGACCTTTGGCCTGTTCCTTCCGCAAGAGGCCAAGGATGGCCCTGTACCGGTGCTGTGGTATCTGTCTGGCCTGACCTGCACCCACGAAAACGCCATGACCAAGGCCGGCGCTCAGGGCTGGGCCGCAGAGCAGGGCATCGCGCTTGTCTTTCCTGACACAAGCCCGCGCGGGAAAGGTGTTGCCAATGACGAGGCCTATGATCTTGGCCAGGGCGCCGGGTTTTACGTGAACGCCACGCAAACCCCATGGGCACCACATTTCCAGATGTGGGATTACGTCGCCGAAGAGCTTCCGGCGCTGATCACCGAGAATTTCGCGATTGATGCGGATCGCCAGTCGATCACCGGCCATTCCATGGGCGGGCATGGCGCGCTTACCCTGGCGATGGGCCTTGCCGGGCGTTACCGTTCCGTCTCGGCCTTTGCGCCGATCTGTAACCCCACCGCCAGCGATTGGGGCCGCAAACAGTTCACCGCCTATCTTGGCGCGGATGAAAGCACCTGGGCGGCGCATGATGCCAGTATTCTGATGCGCGAAACCGGCTTTGACGGGCCGGTTCTGGTGGATACCGGCACCAATGATCAGTTCCTTGATCTGTTACGCCCCGAAACCCTTGCCGATGCCGCCTTTGCGCGCCGCCAAGAGGGCACGTTCCGCATGCAAAAGGGCTATGATCACAGTTATTTCTTCATGTCGACCTTTATGGAAGACCACGTGTCGTTCCACGCCGAGGCGCTTTATGCGGGCTAGGCCATGCCTTGTCTCTGACCTGATCATCTTCACGTCCTGAAAGGACCGCCATGCCGATCTATGTCGATGCCGATGCCTGTCCGGTCAAGACCGAGGTCGAAAAAGTCGGCACCCGGCATCGCCAGCAAATGTTTATCGTCTCAAACGGCGGGTTGCGCCCCTCGCAAAATCCGCTGGTCGAGACGGTGATCGTGCCCGATGGTCCTGATGTGGCCGATATGTGGATTGCCGATCGCGTCGGCCCCGGTGACGTCGTGATCACCGGCGATATCCCTTTGGCGGCCAAATGCGTCGAGGCGGGCGCGCAGGTGCTCAAGCACAATGGCGAGCCGCTGACGCAGGCCAATATCGGTAACGTCCTTGCCACCCGCGACCTGATGACCGATCTGCGTGCCGCTGACCCGTTTCGACAGGGCGGTGGCAAGGGGTTTACCAAGGCCGACCGCTCGCGTTTCCTTGATGCACTGGAACGCGCGCTACGCGCCGCCAAACACTCCGGCATGTGAAGGTCTGTTGAGCCGGATAGATCAGCCATTCGTAGGGGTGCTAATATGTACTCGATACCGAGGTATTCTTATGAATTGTTAAACCTTCTACCGTGTATCCGCTGTTTGTGGACGCATACGAGATACAATCATTGTAGTCTTATCTTCTGAGCTAGGCGCTTTGGTCGTCTGGTACCCAAAGTTGGTCATTCTAAGACAACAATCAAAAAGCCAAGATAGAAACAGTAATACAGCCAATCCTGGAACCACCACGAGAATCCAAGTGTTAGCATTTAGAACAATAATCCCTACACTTAGACCAATTGTGATCCAGACGAATAACGTAAACAGAGCCATAAGCTCGTTGAGCTTCGACACGCTGTATGGTGGTTCAAACTTGTCTACTGGATAAGTTTTGTACAAAGCGCCCGAGAAGTAATTCTCCAAGTAATCAACATGGCGCTCCCAATTGTTTTGCCAAAACTTTGCTCCACGAAGTAATAGGAGCCAAATATATGCTGAGAATGTGCCAAAACACCAAATAGCCAGCACGACGATAAATTTAGTCCTCACCGCGTTGCAGGCAGCAGGGGAGTCGATTGGAGGACAATGCCAAGTCAACGCGTTCGTTGTTGTCAAAATGAGAGCTAGGCCACCAAGTGCAGCCGTTTGCAACGTCCAAAGGTACGCGCTTCGCCGCCAATACATTTCAATTTCAAATTTTCTAATGTCATGCGCTCGATCATACGCCTCACACAATTTTTCACCATCTACTTTGGGATCGATTCCCAATGCGGTGAAAAACGGATCTTGTGTCATTCTAGCTCCAAATAATGGCCCCAAAGTCTAGAGCTACAATCTATGTAATTTGATTGCGATCTTTAAATTGGAGCCAACACATTCCCGCTTCTTAAGACTTCAGAGTCAAAAGCATCAACAAATATTGGATAGGGCTCGAACCGGCCATTCCGACACCTCCCCCTTTCATCGTTCCATAAATACTCAACGCCCCCGCTCTCAGCTGCGATTGCCCGAACAGGGCCACGGGGGTTTACAATTCGTGGGCCGTGACCTCATGTAACAGGGATAAACAGCAACCTTGGATTTTCATGACCACCGCCACCGTTCAGCGCTCAAACCTGATCGGCGCCGCCTATGCTTTGGCGGCGGTGATGTGTTTTTCGCTCAATGATGTGGGGATCAAGTTCCTGTCGGATCAATATGCCCTGCATCAGGTGGTGTTTATCCGCGCGGTGATCGGGATCGTTGCTTTTACCGCTTTTGTGATGCCCTTTGCCGGCGGGCCAAGCCTGTTGCGCACGCGGCGCCCCGTGGTGCATCTCATCCGTGGGCTTTGTGTGGTCAGCGCCAATATGTGCCTCTTTCTGGGGCTGGCGGCCTTGCCGATTGCCGATGCGGTGGCGGTGTTTTTTGTCTCGCCCTTGGTGATCACGGTGTTTTCGGTGATTTTCCTGCATGAAACCGTTGGCCCGCGCCGGTGGGGCGCGATTGCGGTCGGGTTCATTGGCGTTCTGGTGATCGTCAAGCCGGGCACGGCGGCGTTTCAACTGGCCTCGCTCTTGCCGATTGCGGCGGCGTTTCTCTACGCCTCACTGCATATGCTGACCCGCAAGATTGGCGGTACCGAAAGCGCGCCGACCATGGCGTTTTATATCCAGCTCACCTTTATCGTCGCCAGCCTTGCCATCGGGCTTGGCCTTGGGGATGGCCGCTTTGCCGGGATGGGGCATCCGTCGCTTGAGTTTCTGTTTCGCGCCTGGGTGATCCCCGAGCCGGGCGATTACCCGATCTTTGCCATGTTGGGGATGTCCGCCATGCTGGGGGGCCTTTGCATTTCACAGGCCTATCGCCTGAGCGAGGCCGCCTTTGCCGCACCGTTTGAATATGTCGCCATGCCGATGGCGATCATGTGGGGGGTCACCGTCTTTGGCACCTGGCCCGACCGCAGCGCATGGATAGGCATTGCACTGATCATCGGATCAGGCCTTTATCTTTTGTGGCGCGAGTCGGTCACGCAAGAGCCACTGGTCACCAGGGCCCCGAAATACCGGCGCTAGTGCCACGAGACGAGAAAGGACCGCTCATGAGCATCACGATGATCCCCTTCACCGAAGGTGAGGCCAATCTTGACTGGCGCGGGCTTTGCGCCGCGTTTGAGGCGGGGCACGCCCTGCCCAAGGCCGAGATCGCCGATACTTTTCTCTACCGCGATCCCGATACCCTGCTTAATCGGGCGGCGTGGATTGACGGGATGGGAATCGCAGTGAAATCCGCCACGATCTTTCCGCGCAACCCCGATAAGGGCGATGCGATGGTCAACGGCGCGGTCAATCTTTATGCGGATGAAAACGGCACGCTTGAGGCGATCGTTGATTTCCACCTTGTCACCAAATGGAAAACCGCCGGCGATAGCCTGTTTGCCGCGACCCGGCTTGCCCGACCGGGTAGCGAGACAATCCTGATCGTGGGGGCGGGCACCGTGGGGCGCAACCTCTGGCAGGCCTATCGCTCGGTCTTTCCGAAGGCGCGCTTTTCGATCTGGAACCGCACCCGCGCCAATGCCGAGAAAATGGCGGCTGATTGCCCCGGCATGAGTGTGGCCGATGATCTTGAGGGGGCCGTGCGCGCCACCGATATCGTCACCTGTGCCACCATGTCGACCGAACCGCTTATCAAAGGCGAGTGGTTGCACCCCGGTCAGCATATCGACCTGATTGGCGCCTATCGCCCCGACATGCGTGAGGCAGATGATGCCGCGATTGCGCGCGCGCGGGTGTTTGTCGATAGCTATGACACCACCGTCGGCCATATCGGCGAGATCAAGATCCCGCTTGAGGCGGGCGTGATCACCCGCGATCACCTCGTGGCCGACTACTATGAGCCACAGAACTTTAAACGGCACTCTGATGATGAAATTACCCTTTTCAAAAATGGCGGTGGCGCGCATCTTGATCTGATGACAAGCCGCTACATCCTTGATGCCTGGAGGGCCGCTGCATGATCTGGCTTGGGCTTATCCTTGCACTGCTCGCGCTGGTCGTGGCCGCGCCCTATCTGCTTGAGGCGATCAAGCCGCGCATGAATGAACGCGCGCGCCGCTCTGCACCGGGCAAATTTGCCGACCTGTCGCGCGGCCGCACGCATTATCGCTGGCTTGGGGCGACGCGCGGGCCGGTGGCGGTTTGTGTTCATGGGCTGACAACGCCCTCGTTCGTGTGGACAGGCCTTGCGCCGGGCCTTGGCGCGCTTGGCTTTCGGGTGCTGGTCTATGATCTTTACGGGCGCGGCTATTCTGATCGCCCTTCTGGTCCGCAGGATTCGGCGTTTTTCGTCACCCAGCTTGAAGAGCTGCTAGAGGATCAGGGCATTGATGGCGATATCACGCTTTTGGGCTATTCGATGGGTGGTTCTATCGCCACCGCCTTTGCCGGGCTGTTTCCGGAACGTCTGCGCCAGATGGTGCTGATTGCGCCCGCCGGGCTTGGCCATGACCTTGGCCCCTTGGCCGAGCGCGCCATTCAAAGCGGCGCCGTTGGCCGTTGGGCCATGCAGGCGTTTTTTGCCCGCTCTTTCCGCAAGGGCGCCGAGGCAGAGCGCGAGTTGCCAAGCTCGGTCGAGGGCATCGTTGATCTGCAACAGGGCGAATTGCGCTATCGTGGTTTTGTGCCCTCTGTTATCCGCTCGATCAACGGCATGGTCTCAGAGGATCTGCGCGAAGAGCATCGCGATATCGGCCAAACCCGCCTTCCGGTGCTGGCGATCTGGGGCAGCGAAGATGCCATTATTCCGCTTAGTAGCATGGGTGATCTGGCCCAGTTGAACCGCGCCGCCCGCCAAGAGGTGATTGAGGGCGCGGGTCATGGTCT
>CBDTZA010000008.1:0-15934 GCA_965364785.1 uncultured Roseovarius sp.
TGCGATTTGACGCCCTTGGCGATCTGGGACAATTTCCTTATTTCGCTTTGTATCCTGGGCACGGTTCTGGCTTACTTCGGCAAGATCAGCACCCCGGTCGATATGATCGGCATAGCCTTTGCCGGGCTGAGCGTCAGCACCTATTATTCTCTCAGTTTTTTCGAAATGATGCGCACCCGCGCCCAACTGCGCCTGGCACAAGACGCTGAAGCCGAAGCGCAGAAAATGCGCGCCATTGGCCAGCTGACCACTGGCATTGCCCATGACTTTAACAATATCCTCACCGTGATCCGTGGCAATCTTGACCTTCTGACCGAGCTGCCGGACGCCCAGGACCGCGATGTCATGCTGGGCGAGGCCCGCAAGTCGGCGGACCGCGCGGCGCATCTGGTGCGCCAGCTTCTGGCGTTTTCGCGCAAATCCCAGATGATGCGCAGCGATCTTGACCTCGGGCCGTTCCTGATCACGTTCCGCGAGTCGCTGCGCACTGTCCTGCCGGACAACATTTCGATTGATCTTGACGTCCCCCAGGGCGACCTCAAGATCCACACCGACCGGCACCTGCTTGAGGCCGCCTTGCTGAATTGCGTGATGAATGCGCGCGATGCGATGATACCGACAGGCGGCACGCTGCGCCTGCGCACCGGCCGCTCTGCCGCATCGGGCGAAATTGCCATCCTGATCGAGGATACCGGCCCCGGCCTGCACAAGGATATCATCAACCGCGTGATCGAACCCTTTTTCACCACCAAGCCCGTGGGCGAAGGATCGGGCCTTGGGCTGTCGATGGTCAAAGGGTTTGCCGAACAATCCGGCGGGCGGCTTGAGCTGAGCAATCTGCCGCAAGGCGGGTTGCAGGTGGCTTTGATCCTGCCGCTGACCTAAGGGCTTTTTGCGCCCTCGCGCGTGATCGCCCGCTCAAGCGCCGGATAACGCAGGCCAAGCGTTATACCGCGCGCAACGAAGCTTATCAAAAGCGCGATCCAAAGCCCGTGATTGCCCATCGCCGGCATAAGGGCTGCAACCGAAATCCCGTAGATCACCAGACTGACCGCCATCATGTTGCGCATGTCGCGGCTGCGCGTGGCGCCGATGAACACCCCGTCAAACATATAGGCCGCCAGCCCCAAAACCGGGGCCACCACCATATACGCAAGGTAGGTACGCGCGGTTTCCTGCACCGCCGGGGCCTTGGCCATCAGATCGATGATCGCCCCGCCAAAGACGCCAAAGCCAACCGCCAGCGCCACACAGACCACCAGCCCCCATTGGCTTGTCATGATCGCAGAGCGCCGCAACAGCGCCTTGTTGCGCGTGCCGTATGCCTGGCCGACAAGCGCCTCGGCGGAAAAGGCGAACCCGTCAAGCGCATAAGCGGTGATGCTCAGAAACTGCAACAACACCTGATTGGCCGCCAGCGTGACATCACCAAAACCGCTGCCCAGAAACAGGAAGGACACGAATATCACCTGCAACATCAAGGATCGCAGCAGGATATCGCCATTGACCGACGCCATGTTGCGCAGGCGTTCGCCGTCAAACACCCGCGCCCAATCGCGCCAGGCCGGAACCTGAAACGCATCGCGGCAAAACCAGAACCCAAGCGCAAGGCCGCTCCATTCGGCAATCACCGTGGCGCGCGCGACACCGGCCACGCCCCAGTCCAGCCCAAGCACGAACCACAGGTCGAGCAGGATATTCGCGCCATTCATCAGCACCTGAATGAACAGCACCGCGCGCGTGCGCTCTTGCGCGATAAGCCAGCCGGTCATGCCAAACAGCGCGATCATCGCGGGCGCGCTCCAAACCCGGATCGCCATGTATTGCCGCGCCAGCGTCTCAACTTCGGCGCTTGCCGGGGATAATTGAAACGCACCCCAGAAAATGGGCGCCTGAAGGGCGATAAGCGCCGCACCACCGGCAAAGCCGATCATCAGGGCACGGGTCAGAAGGGCGGCAACCTCGCGCACCTGTCCGGCGCCATGCGCCTGACTGGTAAGGCCGGTGGTGCCCATCCGCAGAAAACCGAAAATCCAGTAGATGCCGGTCAGGATCATCGCGCCAATGCCAACTGCCCCGATCGGCGCCGCCAGCCCCAGCTGTCCCACGACGCCAGTATCGACAGCGCCCAGGATCGGCACCGTCGCATTGGACAATACAATCGGAAGCGCAATCTTGAGAACCCGTTTATGGGTGATGCGCGTGACCGCCTCAGTCATCCCGACGCGGCATCAGGAAATGCCCCGTTGCCTGGGCAAAAGGACGCCCGCGATTGTCTTGCCAGGCCTCGACATGCACGCTTGCATAGCGCCGCCCCGAGCGGTTGATTTGCGCGCGCGCATAGGCGTCGCGCGGCAAACCGGAGCGCAGGTAATCAACCGTGAAATCAATCGTCTTCGGCAAGCGCGGAAGATCGCCCCCGACCAAAGCCTCGGCATCAAACGCCCCGCTTTCGATCTCTTCCCAGAGCGTGCCCCAGCTAAGCCCGATGATCGCCGCGACCTCTAGAAACGCCGCCGTTGCGCCGCCATGCAGGGCCGGCAAAAGCGGGTTGCCGATCAGCTTTTCCTCGAACGGCATGATCGCCGTCAACTCGTCACCGCGCCGGTCAAACTGAATCCCCAGAAAGCGGATATAGGGCACGCCCTGCACCAGGGCCTTGAGCGCCGCATCACGCCGTTGCTTGACCACCTGTACGGGTTCGGGACGGGGCCGCGCCATTATTTGCCCTCCACGGTAAAGGTGCCGGTCGCGGTGGCCACGGGGCGGTCGTCATCGTCATCCATTGCGCGCGCCCGCACAAAGGCCACCGAGCGGGTAATGTGATAGCATTCGGCATGGGCGCGGATCTTTTGCCCCGGCGTGGCGGGGCGCATGTAATCAATCCGCAAGTCAATCGTCGCGGTGCCACCGGGCGACGACGGATGGCTCATCGCGGCCGCGCCACAGCAGGTATCCATAAGCGCCGACACCGCCCCGCCATGAATGACCCCGGTTTCGGGGTCGCCGACAAAGCGTTCATCATAGTCCATCTCGATATCGGCCCTGCCCTCGCCCATATGGCTTAGGCGCATCCCAAGAGCGCGCGCATGAGGCAGGGCCTCCATGAATTGTTTGGCGATCTTGCTTTTATCGACACTCATCTGTGGCCCTTCCGGATGCTCTTGCGCCCTTTATGGGCCTTAATCTGCAAGACCTGCAAGGGCAGCAGTTGCGCTTGGCCCGGCTTGATCCTAACCTTGGTGCGAGAGGGGGCTTTGCGATGACGGAAAAACGACTGTCCTTCAAGGAAATGTGCGCGACCTATGACGTGACGCCGCGCACCCTGCGCTATTACGAGTATATCGAACTGCTTCAGCCGACGCGCGAAGGCCGGTCGCGCTATTATGGCCCCCGCGAATGCGCCCGCATGACCCTTATCCTGCGAGGGCGCAAATTTGGCTTTGCCCTTGAAGATATCCGCCAGTGGCTTTTGATCTATGAAAATGACGGCACCGAGGCGCAACTTAAAAGCTGGATCGAACTGGCCAACCGTCAGCTTGCCGAGCTGGCAGAGCAGCGCGCCCAGCTTGACGAGTCGATTGCAGAACTGCAAAAGTTGCGCGACAGCACCGCCGCAAGCCTTGGCTAATATCCGGTCTGCGGTTTCGCCCGCAAGAAAATTGCCCGACTCCCCACCTTACCTTGCTTGATCTTACGTCAACCTGAAAGTGACGTGACGTATCGATTACGTAAACCTGCTGCCCTGTTGTAAGCAGACCCAACGAGATGCAGATTGGCGCAAACGTATTGCGACAAGAGGCAAGCCGATGACCGATGAAACACTGACAATCCGCCAGATGTGCACGGCGTTCGATGTGACGCCCCGCACGCTGCGGTTCTACGAATCAAAAGAGCTGCTCTTTCCTCTGCGGATCGGGCAAAAGCGCCTGTTCACCCGCCGTGACCGGGCCCGGCTCAAGCTTATCCTGCGCGGCAAGCGCTTTGGCTTCAGCCTTGAGGAAATTCGCCAGCTGCTCGACCTTTATGACAAGGGAGATCAGCAATTCACCCAGATCAGCCGCGCCATTGATGTGGCCCGCGAGCGGCTGGTCGACATGGAAAAGCAACGCGAAGAACTTGACGCCGCGATTGACGACCTTCGCGAACAGATGACCTGGGGGACGCGCATCATCGCGTCGCTCAGAACGACAAAGGACGCCGCCGAGTAACGCCGCCACGGCCACCGTTTCAGGGAGAGAGACCTATGCCAAGCTACACCGCCCCCATCCGCGACACGCAATTTGTTCTGCATGACGTGCTGAACGTGTCGACATCCGACATCCCTGGTTATGCCGAGCTTGACGTCGAATTCACCTCGGCCGTTCTGGAAGAGGTCGGCAAGATCTCATCCGAGGTTCTGTCGCCGCTTAATCTGGTCGGTGATACCGAGGGCTGTGTTCTGGAAAACGGCGTTGTGCGCACCCCTACCGGCTTTAAGGCGGCGTTTGATCAGGTGCGGACTGGCGGCTGGACCGCGCTTGACCTGCCCGAAGAATATGGCGGTCAGAACATGCCTTACGTTCTGGGCACGGCCGTGGGCGAGATGTTCTCGGCCTCCAATCAGGCCTTTACCATGTATCACGGCCTGACCCATGGCGCGGCCTCGGCCATTCTGGCGCATGGCACCGACGGGCAAAAGACGACCTACCTGCCGCGCATGGCCACCTGCGACTGGACCGGCACGATGAACCTGACCGAGCCACATTGCGGCACCGATCTTGGCCTGATGCGCACCAAGGCCGAACCGCAGAGCGATGGCAGCTTTAAGGTAACCGGGCAGAAGATTTTCATCTCGGCCGGCGAACATGACATGGCCGAAAACATCATTCATCTGGTGTTAGCGAAGATTCCCGGTGGCCCGGACGGCATCAAGGGTGTGTCGCTTTTCATCGTGCCAAAATTCATCGTCAAGGACGACGGCAGCCTTGGGGATCGCAACGGCGTGACCTGTGGCAAGATCGAAGAAAAAATGGGCATCCATGGCAACTCGACCTGCGTGATGGATTATGACGGCGCGACCGGCTATCTTTTGGGTGAAGAACACAAAGGCATGCGCGCCATGTTCACCATGATGAACGAGGCCCGGATCGGCGTTGGCATGCAGGGTCTTGCCCAGGCTGACGTGGCCTATCAGAACGCTGTTGCCTATGCCAAGGACCGCCTTCAGGGCCGCGCCGTGACCGGCGATGAAAACCCGAATGGCCCGGCTGATCCGTTGATCGTGCACCCCGATATCCGCCGCTCTCTTCTGGATCAGAAGAGCTTTACCGAGGGCGCGCGTGCCTTCCTGTTGTGGGGCGCACAGCTTATTGACCAGTCGCATCGCGGCAACGATGAGGCCGCCGAAGGACTGATCTCGCTGATGACCCCCGTCATCAAGGGATTCCTGACCGATGAGGGCTATGACATGACCGTGCTGGCCCAGCAGGTCTATGGCGGGCATGGTTATATCGAAGAATGGGGCATGTCCCAGTTCACCCGCGATGCCCGGATCGCGATGATCTACGAGGGCGCGAATGGCGTTCAGGCGCTTGATCTCGTAGGGCGCAAGCTGGCGCAGGATGGCGGCAAGCACGTGATGGCCTTCTTTGATATGGTCAAAACCTTCATCAAGGAAAATGAGGGTCACGAGGCGCTCAAGACCGATTTCCTTGACCCGCTGAAAGACGCATCCAAGCATCTTCAGGCCTCGGCGATGTATTTCATGCAAAACGGCATGAAGAACCCCAACGCCGCCCTTGCAGGATCGTATGACTTCATGCACCTTTTCGGCCATGTCTGCCTTGGGCTGATGTGGGCGCGGATGGGCAAGGCGGCCTATGCCGCGCTTGAAGGCGGGACGTCGGATGAAGCATTCTACAAGACCAAGCTGGCCACCGGACGGTTCTACATGAAGCGTCGCCTGCCCGCGACGTCGATGCATCTGGCGCGGATTGAATCGGGAGCCGATCTGGTGATGGAGCTTGACGCCGAACAGTTCTGAACAAGCGTGGGGTTCACCCACCCTACGCTTTGATGAGAGGGATCACAGATGCCAAAACGCTTTCGCCTGACCCGACGCTTTAACGCGGCCATGACCGAAGACGGCTATCGCCGCCTGCGCAAATTTGCCGCCGAGGCCGGTTTGGACGAGGGCGAGGCGCTGTCCTTTCTGTTCGAGAATTTCGACAGCGTGATCGACGAGGATACCTTTGCGCACCGCCTGCGGATTTTCAATTCGGAACTGGATGCGCGCAAACGCTAAGCGGGGAGGCTGGCAATGTCACGATGGATGACCGACGAGCACCAGATGCTGTCCGACATGACGGCGAAATTCATCACCGATGAATGGCGCCCGCACTTTGAGCGCTGGCGCAAACAGGGCCAGATGGACCGCGAGACCTGGCAACAGGCCGGCGAGCTTGGCCTTTTGTGCCCCTCCATCCCCGAGGAATATGGTGGCGCGGGCGGTGATTTTGGTCATGAGGCGGTGATCTGCATCGAGCAATCGCGCGCCAATCTCGCGAGCTGGGGCAATCCGATCCATTCCGGCATCGTTGCGCATTACATTCTGGCCTATGGGTCGGAAGAGCAGAAAAAGTGCTGGCTGCCCAAAATGGTCTCGGGCGAGATGGTCGGCGCGCTTGCCATGACCGAACCCGCCGCCGGGTCTGACGTGCAGGGGATCAAGACCAAGGCCCTGCGCGACGGCAATGCCTATCGCGTGTCGGGGCAGAAGACCTTTATCACCAACGGCCAGCACGCCAATCTGATCATCGTTGCCGCCAAGACCGACCCCAAGGCCGGCGCCAAGGGCATATCGCTGGTCGTGGTTGAAACCGACACCGCTCAAGGCTTTAACCGCGGCCGCAACCTTGAAAAAGTCGGCCTTCATGCCGGGGACACCTCGGAGCTGTTTTTCGACAATGTCGAAATTCCGCCCGATAACATCCTTGGCGGCGAAGAGGGGCGTGGCTTTTACCAGATGATGCAACAGCTGCCGCAAGAACGCCTGATCATCGCCTGTGGCGCACAAGGCGCGATGGAGGGGGCCGTGACCCGCACCATCACCTATTGCAATGAACGTCAGGCCTTTGGCGGTCCGCTCACCCAGTTTCAGAACACCCGGTTCAAACTGGCGGAATGCCAGACTAAAACCGCCGTGGCCCGCGCCTTTCTGGACGACTGCATCGCCGAGCATCTGCGCGGCGAGCTGGGCGTGGAAAAGGCCGCCATGGCCAAATACTGGATGACGGATACGCAATGCGAGGTGCTGGATGATTGCCTGCAACTGCATGGCGGATATGGCTATATGGCCGAATATGACATCGCCGAGATGTGGGCCGATGCCCGCGTGCAGCGGATCTATGGCGGCACCAACGAGATCATGAAAGAACTGATCGCGCGCGGCTTTACGACGGGGAAAACCGCATGAGCCTTGCCCCGACCTTGCTGTCAGATTGCCTTCGGCGAGAGTATTTCCGCCAAGAAGAAGGGCCACGTCCACCCCGCCCTCCGGCACGGCGCAAACCGGCGGGACGGCGGGGCTTCTCCTTGGGCGGCCATCGGCTCTCCAGCCTGTACCGCACCTGCAATCAAACCGCGTTAACGTTAATGCCAGGTGAATCCCCTGCTTCTTCTTGGCAAAAATACTCAAAATCCACGCAAACCACGCGCGCAGCATCAGGAGCCGGAAAATGACCATCAAACTCTATTGCTTTGGCGAAAGCGGCAATGCCTACAAGGCGGCTCTGGCCCTGGAGCTTTCGGGGCTGGACTGGAAGCCTGAATTCGTTGACTTCTTCGGCGGGGCTTCGCGCACACCGGAATTTCGCGAATTGAACGTCATGGGCGAAGCCCCCGTGCTGGTGGATGGCGAGATCACCCTGACCCAATCGGGGGTCATGCAGATGCACATCACCGAGAAAACAGGCAAATTCGGCGGCGCAAACAAAACCGAAGAGCGCGAGGTGCTGCGCTGGATGTTCTGGGACAATCACAAACTGTCCAGCCAGGTCGGCATGCTGCGGTTCCTGATGAACTTTCTGCCCGAGGACAAGCGCCCGGCAGAGGTGATCGCCTTCACCCAAGGCCGACTCAAGGCCGCCTATACCACGCTGAACACCCATCTTGAGGGGCGTGACTGGATTGTGGGCGAGGGTCTGAGCAATGCCGATCTCAGCTGCTGCGGCTATCTTTTTTATCCCGAGCCCTTCGGGTTTGACCGCAAGGAGTGGCCAAATATCGACCGCTGGCTCAGCAACATTGAAAACACACCGGGCTGGAAACACCCCTACGATCTGATGCCCGGCTCGCCTGCCGACCGGGTTTGAAGGAATTAAAATGCACCCTGCTGAACAACACCTCCTAGGTAAACTGAAAATATCAGTTCACGAAATGGCTCAATCAACGAAGAGTATTAAAGATAGGCTGCGCTCGGTTTACCTCGAACACTTGATGCATGCTGTAATGCAAATAGAATTGCCCGAATCCGAAGAAAAGATTGAATTACAGGATTTGCGCCGAGCCTTAGCAACTCGCCAAGATGAACGGTTTGGAGCAGTAAATGCGTCCATTGATGCCATGTCACACCAAAATGCAAAAAAGCTCGTGGAGCTAATTTGCAATGTCCACTCAAGTTTAGAAGCGAGAACCAGATCATGACCGACGCCTATATCTATGACACAGTGCGCACCCCGCGTGGCAAAGGCCGCAAGGATGGTGCCCTTCACGAGGTCACCGCCGCCCGCCTGAGCGCACAGGTTTTGAACGCGCTGAAATCGCGCAACGGGCTGGATGGCCATGCCGTCGAGGATGTGATCTGGGGCAACGTGACCCAAGTAATGGAACAGGGCGGATGCCTTGCCCGCACCGCCGTTCTGGCCTCTGACCTGGATGAATCGATCCCTGGCCTCGCGATCAACCGGTTTTGCGCCTCCGGCATGGAGGCGGTCAATCTGGCGGCCAATCAAATCAAGGGCGGTGCTGGCGAGGCTTATATCGCTGGCGGCGTCGAAATGATGGGCCGCGTGCCCATGGGCAGCGACGGTGCGGCGATTGCCGTGGATCCGACGATTGCGATGGACACCTATTTCGTGCCCCAAGGCATCAGCGCCGATATCATCGCCACCGAATACGGCTTTAGCCGCGATGACGCCGACAGTCTGGCGGTTGAATCGCAAAACCGCGCCGCAGCCGCCTGGAAGGCCAAGCGGTTCGCGAAATCGATCATCGAGGTGCAGGATCAAAACGGCCTGACCATTCTGGATCATGACGAATACATGCGCCCCGGCACCGACATGCAGACCCTTGGCGCACTCAACGCGTCGTTTCAGGTTATGGGCGAGGTGATGCCGGGCTTTGATGCGGTGGCCAAGCTGAAATACCCGCATCTGGAGCGGATCAACCATATCCACCATGCCGGCAACTCGTCTGGCATCGTGGATGGCTCGGCCGGGGTGCTGATCGGCAATGCGGAATTTGGCAAGAAATGGGGCCTGAAGCCGCGCGCGCGCATCCGCCAGACCTGCAAGATCGGCACCGATCCCACGATCATGCTGACCGGGCCGGTGCCTGCGACGCAGAAAATCCTTGCTGACGCGGGGATGTCGATCAAGGATATCGACCTTTTCGAGGTGAACGAGGCCTTCGCAGCGGTTGTTTTGCGCTTTCAGCAGGCGTTTGATGTGGACCCAGCACTGGTGAACGTCAATGGCGGCTCGATTGCCATGGGGCACCCGCTTGGGGCCACGGGCGCGATCATCATCGGCACGCTTCTCGACGAGTTGGAACGGACAGGTAAAGAGGTTGGTCTTGCCACGCTCTGCATCGCGTCGGGCATGGGTGCGGCCACAATCATCGAGCGCGTGTAAGGGGAGAATACGGATATGACTGATTTCACAATGAAAACCGATGCCGACGGCGTGGCCATCATCACATGGGACACGGTTGGCAAGTCGATGAACGTGATGAACGGCCAGGGGTTTCTGGACCTTGAGGCGCTGATTGATCAGGCTCTGGGCGATGAGGCTGTCAAGGGCGTGATCATCACGAGCGGCAAAGAGGGATCATTCGCCGGTGGCATGGACCTTAACGTGATCGCCAAGATGCGCGATGATGCGGGCGACGAGCCGGCCAAGGGCCTGTTCGAGGGCGTGATGGGTATGCATGCCATCCTGCGCAAGATCGAGCGCGCCGGAATGGACCCCAAGACCAACAAGGGCGGCAAACCGATTGCCGCCGCCCTGCCCGGCACCGCGCTTGGCATCGGGTTGGAAATTCCGCTGGCCTGTCACCGCATTTTTGCCGCCGACAATCCCAAGGCCAAGATCGGCCTGCCCGAAATCATGGTCGGTATTTTCCCCGGTGCGGGCGGCACCACCCGTCTTGTGCGCAAACTTGGCGCGATGGGGGCCTCGCCCTTGTTGCTTGAGGGCAAGTTGAACGATCCGAAAAAGGCCAAAGCCGCTGGCGTGGTGGATGAGGTCGTGCCCGCTGGCGAATTGATCGCCAAAGCCAAGGAATGGGTTTTGAGCGGCCCCACTATTGTCAAACCCTGGGATGAAAAGGGCTATAAAATGCCCGGTGGCGCGCCCTATCACCCGGCCGGCTTCATGACCTTTGTCGGCGCAAGCGCGATGGTTCACGGCAAGACCCAAGGCGCGTTTCCCGCCGCCAAGGCATTGCTGAGCGCGGTTTACGAGGGCGCTTTGGTGCCGTTTGATACCGCCCTCAAGATTGAGGCGCGCTGGTTCGTCAACGTGCTTATGAACCCCAGCTCAAGCGCGATGATCCGGTCGTTGTTCATCAACAAGGAAGCGCTGGAAAAAGGTGCCAACCGTCCCGATGCGCCGGATCAGAAGGTCCGCAAACTTGGCGTCATGGGCGCCGGCATGATGGGCGCGGGCATCACGCTTGTCTCGGCCATGGCCGGGATCGAGGTGGTCCTGATCGACCAGAAACAAGAGGCCGCCGATCGCGGCAAATCCTATACCGCCGATTACATGGACAAAGGCATCAAGCGCGGCAAGGGCACACCAGAGAAAAAGAACCAAATCCTGTCGCTGATCACCGCCACGACCGATTACGCAGCCCTTAAGGGCTGCGATCTGATCATCGAGGCGGTGTTTGAAGATCCCGGCGTCAAGGCCGAGGTCACCAAGGCCGTCGAGGCCGTCGTTGGCGAGGATTGCATCTTTGCCACCAACACCTCGACCCTGCCAATCTCGGATCTGGCAAAGGCCTCTGTCCGGCCCGAGCAATTTATCGGCATTCACTTCTTTTCGCCGGTTGAAAAGATGCTCTTGGTTGAGATCATCAAAGGCAAAGAGACCGGGGATCGCGCCGTTGCCAAGGCGCTTGATTACGTGCGCCAGATCCGCAAGACGCCGATTGTGGTCAATGATGCGCGGTTCTTTTACTGCAACCGCTGCATCATTCCCTATATCAACGAGGGCCTGCGCATGGTCGCCGAAGGGGTGGCGCCGGCGCTTATCGACAACGCCGCGCGTCAGCTTGGCTTTCCGGTCGGGCCACTGCAACTGGTCGATGAAACCTCGATTGATCTTGGCGCCAAGATCGCCCGCGCCACCAAGGCCGCGATGGGTGCGGCGTATCCCGACGCCGTCGTTGACGAGGTCATCTTCTGGATGGAGGGCGAGGGCCGTCTGGGGCGCAAATCCAACGCCGGATTTTTTGACTATGACGAAAAGGGCAAGCGTCAGGGCTATTGGCCGGGGCTTGCGGCGAAATACCCCCATGCCGAGGATCAGCCTGACCTGCATGAGGTGCAGCATCGCCTGATGTTCGCGCAGGTCCTCGAAGCGGTTCGTGCGCTGGAAGAGGGTGTTCTTGAAGACATCCGCGAAGGCGATGTCGGGGCGATCTTGGCCTGGGGCTTTGCGCCCTGGTCGGGTGGTCCGTTCAGCTGGCTTGATATCATCGGCTCGCCCTATGCGGCCGAGCGTTGTGATCAACTGACCGAGAAATTCGGGCCACGTTTCGCCACGCCGGCACTTTTACGCGAGATGGCCGATAAGGGTCAGAGCTTTTATGGCCGGTTTGACAAACAGGCCTCTGCGGCCTGATCCATCCGCCATAACCTGAAACGAAACGCGCGCCTCGGGTAGACCGGGCGCGCGTTTTGCGTTTTTCAGGCGGTCTGCGCCCGTCTGCGCCGCAGTTGAAGCATCAGGATCGGCAGCCAAAGCACCAGCCCAAGCGCCATCGTCTTAAGTCCCGGCGCGATGAACAACAGCGACACGATCACGACCCACCACCGCTCTGCCCGCGCCAGATGGGTCAGAAAAAAGCCCGAAAACGCCACGCCAAGCCCGGCGATACCCATCATCGCACCAAGCAATGTGATCCCAAAGGCGGCCCAAGTGAAGCCATCGGTCACAATCAAAAGCGCCGGGGAATAGACGAACACGAACGGCACCAGCGCCTTGGCGATCCCCAACCGGAACGCCGTGTTGCCGGTCTTGAACGGATTGGCCCCCGCGATCCCCGCCGCCGCATAGGCCGCAAGCGCGACCGGGGGGGTGATATCGGCCAAAACGCCGTAATAGAACACAAAGAAATGCGCCACGATCGGCTCGACCTGCAATTGCGCAAGCGCTGGGGCCGCCACCGCCACAAGGATGATATAGGTCGCCGTCGTCGGGATGCCGGCCCCCATGATGATGCAGGACGCCGCGATCAGGACCAGCGACACGAACAGCGCCCATTGCGTCACGCTGAAATAGCTAAGCGGCCAGAGCCCGCCCAATGTGTTGCCGATATCGGTCGCCGTCTGCACCACCACATAGCCAAGCCGGAAGCCGACCCCGGTCAGCGTGACAACACCCACGACCACGCCCACGGTCGCCGCCGCTGCACCCACCGCAAGCGTGTTGCGCGCGCCATCGCCCAGCGCCTGCCAGAGGTCCTGCACCGTGAGGCGATTGACCGGATTGAGAAAGCCCACCACGACGCAGGCGATGATGCCATAGACGGCGGCAAAATCCGGGGTGCGTCCGCTCAGGATCATATAGACCAGAATGATCAGCGGAATGACCGACAGCCAATGCTGGCGCAGCACCAGCCCCATTTTCGGCAGTTCCTCGGGTTTGAGCCCGCGCAGGCCAAGCTTGCGCGCCTCAAGATGCACCATGATGAAAATGCCAAAGTAATGCAGCAAGGCCGGAAACAGCGCCGCCGCCAGCACATCGCGCAGCGGGATTTCGAGGTACTCGACCATGATGAACGCCGCAGCCCCCATGATCGGCGGGGTAATCTGCCCGCCGGTCGAGGATGTCGCTTCGACCGCGCCGGCGAAATGCGCCGGATAGCCGACCTTTTTCATCGCCGGAATGGTCAGCGCCCCGGTGGTCACCGTATTGGCAATGCTGGAGCCTGAAATCGTGCCCATGAAGGCCGACGAAAAGATCGCAACCTTGGCCGGGCCGCCGGCATAGCGCCCGGCAATCACCATCGCCAGATCAATGAAAAGCTGTCCAAGCCCGATCCGCGTGGCCAGCACCCCAAACAGGATGAACAGGAACACGTATTGCGCCATCACCCCGATAGCGATGCCGTAAATCCCCTGGTTCGTCATATAAAGGTGGTTGATCAAGCCCTGCCAGCTTACGCCGCCATGCTTGAGAGCGCCCGGCGCCCATGGCCCGAACAGCGCGAATGCCACAAAGATCAGCGCAATGATCGGCAGGGTCGGCCCCACCGAGCGACGCGCCGCCTCTAGCGTCAGAACCAAAAGCGCGGTGCCCATGACCACATCCGTGGTTGAGGGGTTTCCGACCCGCACCGACACCACCGAAGGCGGCAACAGCGGCAGATAAAGCGAGGCTGCCACCGCTAAAACCGCCAGCACCAGATCCCAGACCGGCACACCGCTGATGCGATACCACGCCGGGGCAGGCAGCGCCGTGCTCAGGCTGCGCCGCCAGGCAAAGAGCAAAAACACCAGCCCCAGCACAAACGACAGGTGAATCCCCCGGTGCAGCAATTCGCGCACCAGACCAAAGCCCGAGGCATAAAAGTGATAGGCCGACATCGCCACAAGGGCGACACTTATCACCCCCGCAATCAGCGGTCCGGTGGGCCGGAACGCCAGTTCGGGATCGAACTTGCGCTCGATCTCTTGCAGATCTTCGGCGCTTGGCGCGGCATTTGAATCATGGGTCATGGCCGGGATGCCTCTGGCAGGGGTCGGGACAAAAATCGGCGGCCCCATGGTGGGGACCGCCGGTCAGGGCAACACATGTGCCCCAGAGGCTTACTTCAAGAGGCCCGCTTCGCGATAAAACCGCTCGGCACCCGCATGAAGCGGCACGCCAATACCCTTCAGCGCAGTGTCAGACGTGATGGTTTTGCCCTTGGCATGACCCACATCCAAAAGCGTGCGCGAATTGTCATTCCAAAGCGCCTTGGTGATCTCATAGATCAGATCGTCATCCTCTTTGGCCGAGGTGAACCATTGCGCGCCAACAGCAACGGTGGGTGTCGCGCCGACACCTTCATAGGTGCCCGCCGGAATATCGCTTTGGGCGAAAAAGCCGTATTTCTCGGCCAGCGCCTCGGCGCCGGGGCCCTCAATCGGGACCAGCTTGATATCCGCAGCCGAGGCCAGCTCGACCAGCGAGCCGGTCGGGTATCCGGCCACAACAAAGAACGCATCAATCCGCCCATTGCGCAACGCATCCGAGGCGGCATTGCCCTTGAGGGCCTCTGCCGTCACATCGTCAAGCGACAGGCCGTTTGCCTCCAGGATCAGCCCCGCATCGACATAGGTGCCCGAGCCCGGCTCGTCCAACGAGACGCGCTTGCCCTTAAGGTCGGCGACGCTGTTGATGCCGCTATCGGCGCGGGCGACAAGGTGAATATGCTCTTCAAACAGCGCCGCAATGGTGCGCAGGTCGGTTGCGGGCGGCTGGCCGTCCATCGTACCGGTGCCGGTATAGGCCCAATAGGCCACATCCGATTGGGCAAAGCCGGAATTGCGCAGGCCCGAAGTGATCGCGTTCACATTGTCCACCGATCCGCGCGACGAGACCGCCGAGGCGATCAGCCCGTCCACGCCACAGCTACCGCCTTCGTCGCAGGGGCGCGAGCCGGGGGGCTTGGAAATCGCGTTCGCGATCACGCCACCCACCGGATAATAGGTATAGGCGGTGCCGCCTGTACCGATGGTGAAAAACTTGAGGTCCTGCGCCACGGCCGCCCCGGCCAGGCCCACGGCCACCACCGCGCCCGCCGCCAGCGTGCGCATGAAATTTGTCATAAGTTTCATTCGGTTCTCCCTGAACTCACGGCATGGCGTTTGCCCCATGCCTTATATCGTCGCTAGGGCCAATCGCCCCGGACGCTGTGCGCAGGTTAGGCCAAGTGAAACGCCGCGCGCAAGCCTTGTGGGCGCGCAATGTCGGGCCTTAGAGCGGGACGAACTCTTTTTGGCTGGCGTTGAACTGTTCCAGATCGCCAGACCCGATTTCATGCCAAAGCCCATGGATCGTCAGCGAGTCATCCTTGACCGCCTCGGCCACGAACGGAAAGGTCATCAGGTTTTCGAGCGACACAATCACCGATTCCTTTTCAAGCGCGCGGCGCTGTTCGGCCTCATCCTTGATCTCGCGTACCCGTTCATAGCCCGGGCGCAGGATATCCATCCAGCGGCCCACAAAGCTTGATTCGGCCTCAAGATCGGGGGCATGGCCCGAACACATGTCCAGACAACCCTGAACGCCACCGCAATTGGAATGGCCCAGCACGATCACATGCGCCACTTTCAGCGCCATAACCGCATATTCCACCGCCGCCGAGGTGCCGTGCTGTGCGCCATCGGGGCAATAGGCCGGCACCAGATTGGCGATATTGCGGTGAATAAAGAACTCTCCCTGATCCGCGCCGAAGATCG